>NZ_JBFUFF010000185.1:0-7105 GCF_056403555.1 Rhizobium sp. P2_G2 | reverse complement strand
GAAGACCCGTCGCCCTATCTCGAAAAGGTGCATGGCATCCTCGTGCCGGGCGGTTTCGGCGAGCGTGGTTCGGAAGGCAAGATCCGCGCGGCGCGCTTTGCCCGTGAACGCAAGGTGCCATATTTCGGTATCTGCTTCGGCATGCAGATGGCCGTCGTCGAGGCAGCCCGCAGCCTGGCTGGCATCGAAGGCGCATCATCTACGGAATTCGGCAAGACCAAGGAGCCCGTCGTCGGTCTGATGACCGAATGGATCAAGGGTAACGAGCTGGAGAAGCGTTCGGCCAGCGGCGATCTCGGCGGCACGATGCGCCTCGGCGCCTATCGCGCGGTGCTGAAGAAAGAGACGCGGATCGCCGACATCTATGGTTCGACCGAAATTTCCGAGCGGCACCGACATCGCTACGAAGTCAATGTCGACTATAAGGAGCGGTTGGAAGGTTGCGGCCTGGTGTTTTCAGGCATGTCGCCGGACGGCGTCCTTCCCGAGACGATCGAATATGCCGACCATCCCTGGTTCATTGGCGTTCAGTATCATCCGGAGTTGAAGAGCCGGCCATTTGAGCCGCATCCGCTGTTTGCCAGCTTCGTAGAAGCCGCGCTGGAGCAAAGCCGGTTGGTTTAACGGCCGGCTCAATCATTTCATACGGTTGCACAAAGGACCGGACGCGGGGCAGGGCCGGCGTCATCGCGATGATTGCCCGGCTAATGTTTTACAATAGCTTTTGCGGCGAAGACATTGGTTTATAGAAGTTAATCGCGCCAAACAAGGCTGGTTTGGTGCGATTTCTTTCGTGCAGACAATATCTTGGCTCACCACCGCGTCAGATGGCGATCGGCGTCCTGGCTAAACAATAGTTTGGGCAGAGCCATTAGCCGACGAAGGTCTGCAATCCCGATTCTTGATTGCATAGCCGGCTCGCAGCGCAATGTCAGAACAGCCGCAGGCTCTTCATGCTGGCGTGCCCGTCCTTGCCGATGATGATGTGATCGTGGACAGTGATGCCAAGCGGCTGGGCGCTACTGACGATCGTCTGCGTCATCTCGATATCGGCGCGTGACGGGGTCGGGTCGCCCGAGGGATGGTTGTGCACCAGGACGATCGCAGTGGCCGATAGTTCCAGCGCCCGCTTGATGACCTCGCGTGGATAAACCGGCGCATGGTCCACCGTGCCGCGCTGCTGTACTTCGTCGGCAATCAACTGGTTGCGCTTGTCGAGAAACAGGATGCGGAACTGCTCGTTGGTTTCGTAGGCCATGGCCTGGTGGCAATAGTCGATGACCGATTTCCAGGAGCCGAGCACCTTCTTGCCCTTGATCTCGCTTCTGAGCGTACGGTGCGCGACGGCGGAAACCAGCTTGATGTCGGCTGCGACCGCTTCGCCGATGCCGTTGACTTCCTCCAGCAAATGCAGCGGCGCGCCGAACACGCCGGCCAGCGTGCCGAAGCGTTCGAGCAAGGCTTTGGCGACAGGCTTGGTGTCGCGGCGCGGGATCAGGCGGAAGAGCAGGAGTTCCAGCAGTTCGTAATCTACGAGTGCGGTGTCGCCGAGCTCGCGGAATTTCGTGCGCAGCCGTTCGCGGTGGCCGTGATAATGCGGCTCGGGCTGGAGCGGTTCGGTCTTTGCCGGCGGCTTTTTGGAGTTTATCTGCGGGAAAGTGTCAGCGAAGGCGAATAGGCCGCGTTCATCGGCCGGCTCGGCTTCCGCGGCCGCCTCGATGGACTCCTCCGATGGCGACGAGAATCCGGGCTCCTGCGGCCGACGCGCCATGTTGGCTCCTCAGCTCAGGCCCGGACGATCGAGGCCGGTCGGCGACAGCGTGAAGATTTCGCAGCCATCCTTGGTCACGCCGACGGTGTGTTCGTACTGAGCCGAGAGAGAGCGGTCGCGGGTAACAGCCGTCCAGCCGTCGGAGAGCACTTTCACATGCGGCCGGCCGAGATTGATCATCGGCTCGATGGTAAAGATCATGCCTTCCTTTAATTCCGGGCCTTCATTGGCGTGACCGTAATGCAGGATGTTGGGCGCGTCGTGGAACAGGCGGCCAACGCCGTGGCCGCAAAAATCGCGCACCACCGAGCAGCGCTCGCGCTCGGCATAGTTCTGGATGACTTCGCCGATGGCACCGGTGCGTGCACCGGGCCGCACCGTGCCGATGCCGCGCATCAGGCACTCGTAGGTGACTTCGAGCAGGCGCTCGGCGGCGCGCTTGATTTCGCCCACCGGATAGCTGCGGCTCGAATCGCCATGCCAGCCGTCGAGGATATAAGTCACGTCGATGTTGACGATGTCGCCCTCGCGCAACGGCTTGTCGTCGGGGATGCCATGGCAGACGACGTGGTTGATCGAGGTGCAGGAAGACTTGCGATAGCCGCGATAATTCAGCGTCGCCGGCAGTGCGCCGTGGTCAAGGCCGAATTCCAGAACGAAGCGGTCGATCTCGTTGGTGGTAACCCCGGGCTGGACCATCGGCACCAATGCATCGAGGCAGCGCGAGGTCAGCTGGCAGGCCTTGCGCATGCCCTCGAAATCCTCTGGACCGTAAATACGGATCACGCCCGTATTCTTCATCGGTGCGGAATAGGCTTCGATATAGGTGACCATGCGGGATAGCTTTCACTTGCGGGAACCAGAGGGACTCTATGCCGGGTTCAGACCGGCCAATCAAGCATTTCCGTAATTCGCGGCATCCTGGACCCTAAGCGGACTTTCGCTGGCAAGCCAACGAAAGTCCGCTTAATCCTTTGTCTTGTCGCAGGTTCTTGTCGGAAAACCGTGGGACACTGTTCCGGAACCTGCTTAGACCCGAACCTTCACATAGGAGCCGGGTGCCTCCTCGATCGGGTTGAGATTGGTGCCGCCGGGAATGCGCGGCTTGGCCTTCCTGGCATCATGTTCGAGAATCCAGGCATGCCAGTGCGGCCACCAGGACCCAGCGCTTTCGGTGGCGTTGGCCAGCCAATCCTCGAACTCGCCTTCGACTGGGCCGTTGCTCCAATACTGGTATTTCATCTTGTCTGGCGGGTTGACGACGCCGGCAATGTGGCCGGAGCCGGAGACGATATAGGTGACATCGCCGCCGAACAGCTTTGAGCCGACAAAGACAGACTTCGCCGGCGCGATATGATCCTCGCGGGTGGCGAGGTTGTAGACGGGTATTTTCACTTGGCCGAGGTCGAGCTGCTTGCCGCCCAATGTCATCTCGCCGCGGGCGAGAGTGTTGTTGAGGTAGCAGTTGCGCAGGTAGAAGGAATGATTGGCCGCCGCCATGCGGGTCGAATCGGCATTCCAGTAGAGAAGGTCGAAGGGCGTCGGCTCCTGACCCTTGAGATAGTTGTTGACGAAATAGGGCCAGATCAGTTCCGAGGCGCGCAGCATGTTGAAGGCGAGCGCCATTTTCGAGCCATCCAAAAAACCCTCGGCGGCCATGCTTTTCTCGATCGCCTGCACCTGCTCCTCGTCGACGAAGACTTTGAGGTCGCCGGCATGGGTGAAATCGACCTGGGTGGTGAACAGCGTTACCGTCTTGATGCGCTTGTCGCCGCGCGCCGCATGCAGGGCCAGCGTCGCCGCCAACAGGGTGCCGCCGACGCAATAACCGATGGCATTGACATCCTTCTCGCCGGTGGCCTTGGCGATGGTATCGAGGGCGAAATCCACGCCCTCGGCGGAATAATCGTTCCAGTCCTTCAGCGCGTGCCGGGCATCGGGATTGGCCCAGGAGACGACGAAGACGGTATGGCCCTGCTCGACGCACCACTTGATAAACGACTTCTGCGGATTGAGATCGAGCACATAATATTTGTTGATCCAGGGCGGGACGATGAGAAGAGGGCGCTTCAGCACATCCGGCGTCGTCGCGTCATACTGGATGATCTGGCAGAGATCGTTCTCGGCGATCACCTTGCCCGGCGTCACCGCCATGTTCTCGCCGACCTTGAACTTGGTCATGTCGGTCTGGCGGATGCGCAGTTCGCCGTGGCCGGTCTTGATGTCCTCGGCGAGCTTCTTCATCCCCTCGACGAGATTGGCGCCGCTCTGTGCCACCGTCTCCTTATAGAGAACCGGGTTGGTCAGCACGAAATTGGTCGGCGACAGCGCCGCGGACACCTGCCTGACATAGAAGGCCGCCTTGTGGCGCGTGTGGTCGTCCAGGCCATCGGCATTGGTGACAAGTTTTTCCGCCCAGTCTGTGGTGACCGTATAGATCTGGCGCAGGAAATCGAAGAAGAGATTGTCCTTCCAGTCGTTTGACGAGAATCGCTTGTCTTCCCGGACCAGTGGCGCGGCCGGCGTCTGATCGCCGGAAACGCGCATCAGAGATCGCATCCAGATATTGTAATAAGTGGAAAACAGCAGCGTCTGCGCCTGCAGCGATCGTTGCGGATCGGCGACCCAGTATTCCACCACCTTGGACAGGGTGCGGACAATGTCCGTCATCGGATCGAGGGTATCCAGCTTCTCGCCGCTCTCGCGAGGCCTCAGCCATTCTCCCGCCGCTTTGCCGAGATTTTCCAGCGATCGCGCCAGGTTGAGCGTCATCATCTCGGGATTCTTGACGACGAAAGGCTCGAATGCGGCGGGATCGAAGCCAGGTATTCCCTTGCCGGATTTGTCGTCGGAGCCGCTTGTGTCACTCATGAGGATGCATCTCTTCCGGCATTGGCTTGGTTCGGTTTGGATTACTCTGCATGAAGCGCATTGCAATTTCCACCGTTTAGAGACATGAAGTCGTAAATTCATGTTGGTGGCGAAAGTGAGCCGGATATGGCGTCGATGGCGCAGCTGAAATCGTTGTCGAGCCGCGTTCTTCTGATTGGTGGGCTTTTGGTGCTTTCCGCCTGCTCGCAATCCATCGACGAGAACAAGGCGCTGCTCGCAGGCGACGAGCCCGTGCCCAAGGATACGAAATATCCCGATTTCTCCAAGCCGCTGACTTCGGCGATGGACCAGATGTCGGACGAAGAGGCGAAGGCTCAGCAAGCGCAGCTTGCGGGTCTTGCGAGCCAGCGCCGCCGCGGCACGATCTCAGAAGCGGAATATCGGCGACGTGTTCAGGAAATGCGCAAGCTCAAGGCCACAGTGCCTGAGAAACCAGCCACCTGACGCTTCGGAGTCCTCGATATGCCGGCCGCTTCCACACTTGCGATCTTTGCGCTCATCTGCGTCGGAATGGTGCTGACGCCCGGGCCGAACATGGTCTATCTCGTCTCACGTTCAATCTCGCAGGGGCGGGCCGCGGGCCTAGTCTCGCTGGTCGGAGTTGCGGTCGGCCTCGTCTTCTATGTGTGCTGCGCTTCACTCGGCATCACGTCGCTGTTCGTGGCGGTGCCCTTCGCCTATGAAGCCTTGAAGCTTGGTGGGGCGGCCTATCTGCTCTATCTCGCATGGCAGGCGGTCAGGCCAGGTGGCCGTTCGCCGTTCCAGGTGAAGAACCTGCCGGTCGACAGCCCGCGCAGGCTGTTTTCCATGGGCCTGGTGACCGCGCTTCTCAACCCGAAGGTCGCAGTCCTTTATCTCTCGCTGCTGCCGCAGTTCATTCATCCTGAACAGGGCAGTGTGCTGGCCCAATCGCTCGTGCTCGGCTTTACCCAGGTCCTCGTCAGCATCACCTTCAATTCGCTGATCGTCGTTGTCGCCGGGTTGATCGCGGCCTTCCTGGCGAGCCGGCCAAGGGTGATGGTCATCCAGCGCTGGCTAATGGGCACGGTTCTCGCCGGCTTTGCGGTCCGGATGGCGGCTGAACGGTAAACCAACGCCTCCCTAGTGAATTTCCGTATACTTTCCGACATCGCGATGAAGATCGAGTTCCATTTCATACAATCATGCGGATTTTATTGAAAAATGAAATCCAAATAAAAAATTTCATAAACGCAGAATAACCTTTGCCGATTTTCCGTTTTCTCTGTGAAACCAACACACGGAGGCTAAAATGGCATTACATGAAATTAACGGTGTCCTGACTCAGAATCTGCAGATCGACACCACCGGTGACACCTGGCTCATCAACGACAGCGCCACATTCGCGAACTGCGGGATCGTTCTCAACAACACGGCGAGCGGCAATCGGGTTCTGTTCAATGGCGAGATTTCGACGAACAAGGTCGGAATTTACGAATTTGGGGGTGCCTCCGGCGACAATATCATTCTCGGCAAAGAAGCGAGTGTCTCAGCACTCACCGCAGCTTCCCTTTACGGTGACGGCACCAAGTTCACCAACTACGGCGCGATGGGAAGCTCGGTCGACGGCGGCACGGGTGCACACCTTGCCGGCGGCGTACAGCTGTTTCGCAATTTCGGAATGGTTGAGGTAACGGGAGCAGCCAAGTCAGTCGGCGTTTTGATTGAAGCGACCGATGGGGTGATGGTCGAAAATCATGGCACGATCAGTTCCAAGGTCACCGGCATTGAGGTGAGGAATGGAAGCGCCGACATCGTCAACGAAAAAGGCGGCAGCATTACCGGCGACGACTTCGGCGTCAGGCTCGGCACCGACAACTTCCTGGACACGCAGACATCGCTTGTCAATGCCGGCACGATCTCATCCAAAGACACTGCCATCGAAGGCGGCGCCATGGGAGATGTGGTTTCCAACAGTGGTACGATAGACGGAACGATCGTACTGAGGGGCGGAAACGACAGTTTCGTCAATACGGGCGTGATCAACGGCGACATCTTCCTCAACGGCGGCAACGACCTTTTCTCCAACAAGGGTGGCACCTGGACCGCAGTCGGCATGCTCGACAGTGGCGATGGCAATGACACGATCGATCTGAGGGGCGGCACCGCTACCACAGGCCAAGGTGCGACGCCGCAGATTTGGGGCGAAAGCGGCAACGACACCTATATCGTCGACAAGGCCACCTTCGATTTGCGGGAGAACGCCAATGGTGGCGGCATCGATACCGTCAAGAGCACGGTGTCCTTTGCGCTTGCCGACAATTTCGAAGACCTGACCCTGCTCGGCCTCAAAAACATCGACGGCAACGGCAACAGCGCCGACAACGTCATCACGGGCAATGCCGGCAACAATATTCTCAATGGCATGGGTGGCGAGGACTTGATCGACGGCGGCGCGGGGATCGACACGCTCGTTTTCGATCC
>NZ_JBFUFF010000184.1:0-7256 GCF_056403555.1 Rhizobium sp. P2_G2 | reverse complement strand
GCACACAGACCGCATTGCAGTCGCTTCTCGGGCAGAATATCGATCATTTGGAAATCATCGCCTTGCGGCTGCATGCGCAGGACTATGACGAGCTCGACGAAGCCGATCGTGAAAAGGTCGGATATCGTGACCTCAGCAAGCACCAGCCGCTTGCGCCGCAAATCTTCGCGGCCATTCGGGAGACGGAATGCGCTTTCGTGGTGCTGCTGCGGCCAGGCGATCGCATCGATCCGGATTTTATTTATGCGCTTTCGAATGCGCATCTCAATTCATTGTGGACGGCGGCGGTAGCCATGTGCGACGTCGGCGTCATCAATCGTAAGGGCGATGTTGTCGTCTCCAGTACGTGCGACTTCAAGACACGGGCTGCAAACGACAGCCGGCTTGCGGCATTCGAAGATCACAAGGACACATTCGGCTTGTCGGCGATCCTCATGCCCTGGCACGTCATAAAATTGGGACGGTTGCCGACCGGGCTGATGTTTCGGCGCGATGCACTGCTGTTGCTCGATGATCCCACGTCATCTGACGATGTCGACGATCTCATCGGCTATTTGCGCTTCGGTGCCCATCTGGTTGGTGGAACGGTTTATGTCGATCGAGTTCTCTGCTGGTCGGCCGAACACGGCGATGCGCTGATCGCAACGCTTCCCTATCCGGCTGATGGCGACACCAGCCATGATCTATGGGACGCGGTCGTCGCCAGGCTGGTCGAGAATGGCATGACCCGCTACCTCAAGCCGGCGCATATCAGCCGGATGCTGTTCGGCCATTTGCCCAAGCATCGGGTCGCGGAGCTTTGCGAGCGTCACCCGTTGCTCCGGGAGGCGCTGCTAAAGGCGTTCTTCGACGATTCCGCGCCTTTGGCCATGCCGGCGGCGACCTGATGGGATACAGTCGCCGTGAGATTGCCATCCCGCCGCCGAAATCCGCCGCGATGCGCTCACGCCGGCGGGCCATTGAGCCGCCATTGCTGCAGCGCCTGGCGCAATGTCGATCCGACCTTGGCGTCGATCTTGCCATTGTAATAGCCGACCGTTTTGAGCCGCTGCTGCAATTGCTTCACCGTCTCCGGCGTCCAATCCTGCGCGTTGCTGAAGAAGCGATCCAGCGTCTCGCCATCATCGGATGCCACCCCTCGAAGGATAGCATCGGCGGCGGCGGCGGGATCCTGCGTGGTGGCGCGTCCTTCATCGAGCAGTATCGCCAGCGTCAGAAATGCCGGCCGATAGCCCAATTGCGTCGCACGCCGAAAATATTCGACCGATTGCCCTGACATTCCTTCCGTGCCTCGATCGGCGAGGACGCCTAAATTGTAATTGGCGAAGGCGGAACCCCGATCGGCGGCAGCCTTTAGAATCTTGACGGCTTTGGCAACGTTCTTTTCGATCTCCGTGCCGTCGGCCAGCATAACGGCCAGGTTGACGGCTCCGTCCGCACTGCCGCCATTGGCAGCCTTTTCGTAGAGCGCTGCGGCGGCGAGCGGATCGCGGGGAACGCCGTCCCCCATCTGCAGCATCAGCCCAAGCGAAACGAGTGCCCGCAGATCGCCGCGATCGCTTGCGAGCCGATACTCCTCGACCGCCTGTTTCATGTCGCCGGAAGCAGCGAGTGCGCGCGCATACAAGGCGATATAGTGTGGCGCTTCCGGATACTGGCGGATTGCAATGGCGCAGGCTTCGACCGCTCGATGTGCATTCAAGCCCAGCTCCTGGATCGAAACGCCCGGGATGTTGGCGGTGGCATCGTGCGGGTGCATGGTCAGCATTTCGCACAGCACCGCGGGAGGGGTTCCCTTTTCCTCTTCGCGCTGGAGCGAGGCCTGCAACTCCTTGGCTTCGTCGATATGGGCGCCTTGCGGAAAGCGTTTCAGATAGATGTCGACGAGAGCCTTGGCCCGTTGCTCGCGGGCGAGCTTCCAGAGCAGTTCGGCCGCATCGGCGGTGTCCACCTGCGATGTCGGGTGAGCCTGCATGGATCTCACGTCTGCGGCATAGGCGCCATTCGGATAGCGGTCAAGATAGGCCTGCATGATCGCCGGGTCGCGCTTCTTGCCGGCTAGCCTGAACAGAAGCGCCTCGTCGGACATGTAATCCCGGTCGCCGGGTACGAAATAGAATTCGCGCGTCAGAGAACTGCTTTCCCAAGGAACCTGGAAGCCGCCCGTAGAGGCGATCACATCCTTGCGAACCGCGATCATCAGCGACGCGATATTCTGGCCGGCCTGGCCGATATGAGCGAGCAGCGCTTCCGCAAACGGACTGTTGCGGCCGGCGCCGTCGAGCGCGATATTCCCCGGCTGCGTCGAATAGGAGACGAGGAAACCTTCCGCATTCTCAATTGGCGCCAGGCCGGGCAGGCGGCCGCCCTGGACGTCCTGCGGCAGCGGGTTGTTCCGGCAGGCGTCGATGAAGATGAGGCGAACTGCCTTGGTCCCGGCCAGCGCCCGCATGATCTCATCGAGATTGACAGTGGCCGAAGGCAAATCTCCCAGTTCCTTGATCACCGCATCGGTGGGCACCAGAAAATTGTTGCCGTCCACCTGCAAGCCATGGCCGGCGTAGTAGACCATGGCGACATCGGCATCGAGGGATTTCTGCGCAAAGTTGTTGATGGCCGAAATCATGGCGGCGCGATCGAGGTTCTTTCCACCGGTGACGTCGAAGCCAAATCCCTTTAGGACCGAACTGATATCCGCTGCATCGTTGGCTGCGGCTGGAAGATGCCGGAAGACGGTGTAGTCGCCATTGCCGATGATCAAGGCAACCCGCTTCTCTGCAAACACGGGCTGCCCGGCGCACACGAACAAAAGCAACAAAGCCACGAAAATTCGTTTCATATCGTCACTGCTTCATACCGGCTGTTCTGGCCAAATTAGAACCTGCCGACTTGAAGGGTCAATGCGATAAATGCGCCCCTCGTATCTGCTGCTCCCGGGCGACATGCCGCGGCGGTGCTGGAATGACTTCCCGCTACCGATGTCAAAGCACGAAAGAATTGTCGGTGAGCGAGACGGCGCGATTGAGGTGGATTTCTAGATCAGCCGTGCCGTCTCCGTCGACATCCGCGGTGATAACGGTCATCGTTCCCGCCTTGGCATAGTGCAATTCTCCCGCATGGCCGTGGAACCCTTGCGTCCCGATGAAATCGAACTTCTGGTTTCCCCCCGAATGCGAGTTCGCATCGATCAAGCTCAGGTCTATGCGATCGCCGGACCCGAATTCATGGATCGTATCGAAGTCGGATTGAGTACTATCGGACGTCGATCTGAAGATGAACCGGTCCGAACCTCCTTCGCCAAAGAGATCGTCTCCAGCACCGCCGCCCTCGATGACGTCGTTTCCGCCGCTGCAGTGTAGCGCGTTAGCGTCCGATGTTCCGGTTATCTTGTCACTGTATGCGGACCCGATCACATTCTCGATAGAGGTGAACGTGTCTCCCTTGGCATAGCCGGTGTTTTTGGAAGCGGATGCCAGGTTGATCGTGATGCCAGTCGTCTTTGTTTGATCGCCATAGTCGACCGTGTCGTTGCCGTCTCCGCCATTCAAGCTGTCGGCATCCGAGCCGCCGCGCAGGGTATCGTTGCCGTCGCCGCCAAACAGCGCGTCCTTTCCGGCAAACCCCTTGAGGACATTATTGCCGGAATTGCCGGTGATACTATTGTCGCCGTTGCTGCCATATGCCATCAGATCGCCGGGGCCGCGAAGCTCCAGCTGCTCGATACTGTCGGCATTTTTAAGAAATATCATGCCCTTGGGAAGGCCCTTCTCCTTCAAGAGCGTGATATCGAAATTCACATATACTTTGTCGGCGTTGCCGCCGGTATCGGAAATGCTGTCGCTGGGCTTGTCTAGGAAGTAGCTGTCGTTGCCGGCGCCGCCGATCAGCACATCCGTGCCRCCGCCGCCGATCAGCGTATCGTTGCCATCCCCGCCATTGAGCGCGTTGTCACCCGCATTGCCGGTCAACACGTTGTCGCCGGCATTGCCCGTGCCGTCGATATTGCCGTTTTTGGTCAGCGTCAGGTTCTCGATGCCTGCGCCGAGCGTCCATGTCACCTCGGACTCGACCGTGTCGGTGCCGCCGCCGGCTTCGTTGACCGTGTCGTTCTTTGAATCGACGACATAGGTATCGTCGCCGGCCCCGCCAGCCATCACGTCATCGCCGCCAGCACCGTCGAGGGTGTTGTTGCCGGAATTGCCTGTCAGCTTGTTGTCGCCACCGTTGCCGGTGCCATCAGTGTTGGCGTCATTCGTCAATATAAGGTTCTCGACACCGGCGCCGAGCGTATATGTCACCTCGGACCTGACCGTGTCTGTGCCGCCGCCACCGCTTTCGTCGACAACATCGTTCTGCGAATGGACGATATAGGTGTCGTCGCCGGCGCCGCCGGCCATCGTGTCATCGCCGCCTGCGCCGTCGAGGGTGTTGTTGCCCGAATTGCCGGTCAGGTTGTTGTCGCCGCCATTGCCGGTGCCGTCGATGTCGCCGTTTTTGGTCAGTGTCAGGTTCTCGAAGCCCGCACCGAGCGTCCATGTCACCTCTGACTTGACCGTGTCGGTGCCGCTACCGCCGCTTTCGTCAACCGTATCGTTCTTCGAGTCGACGACGTAGGTGTCGTTGCCGTCTCCGCCAGCCATCGTGTCATCGCCGCCCGCGCCGTCGAGCGTGTTGTTGCCCGCATTGCCGACCAGCTTGTTGTCGCCGCCATTGCCGTTGCCGTCGATGTCGCCGTTCCTGGTCAGGATCAGGTTTTCCACGCCTGCGCTGAGCGTCCACGTCACCTCGGACCTGACCGTGTCGTTGCCGCCGCCGCCGCTTTCGTCGACCGTGTCATTCTTCGAATCGATGATATAGGTGTCGTTGCCGCCGCCGCCGGCCATCGCGT
The DNA here is from genome assembly GCF_056403555.1 of Rhizobium sp. P2_G2. Classification (NCBI taxonomy): domain Bacteria; kingdom Pseudomonadati; phylum Pseudomonadota; class Alphaproteobacteria; order Hyphomicrobiales; family Rhizobiaceae; genus Rhizobium; species Rhizobium sp. P2_G2. The sequence goes on along the minus strand of NZ_JBFUFF010000184.1, from coordinate 2,368 downwards.
CATCGCCGCCGGCGCCGTCCAGCGTGTTGTTGCCGGAATTGCCGGTCAGTGCATTGCCGCCGCTGTTGCCGGTGCCGTCGATATCGTCGGTACCGGTCAATGTCAGGTTTTCAACGCCTTGGCCGAGCGTCCAAGTGATCGACGACCGGACGGTGTCGTTGCCGCTGCCGCCGGTTTCGTCGACCGTGTCGCCTTCGGAATTGACGATATAGGTATCGTTGCCGCCGCCGCCGGTCATGGCATCGTCGCCGCGCTTGCCGAAGAGCGTATCGTTGCCGCCATTGCCGAAGATCGATTCATCCCAATTCGTGCCGGTAAGGTTGTCGGCAGAGTTGCCTCCGACGACGTCGGCGGCGAAATGACGCTGGTAGACGCCAGGATCCTGACCGCCGCCGCCATCGGTCTGCCAGCTCACCACCCAACCGCCGTCGGCAACCGCAGTCACCGAGGAATGGGTCTGATTGCCGGTGGTGACAAGATTGACCAGCGTCTCGCCGCCGGACTTGTTGCCATCGGCATCATAACGCTGCTGATAGATACCGTAGCCGCTGCCATCGTTGCCTTGGGATTCCCAGGTCACGACCCAGCCGCCATCGGAAAGCCCCGTTATGGATGGTGCATTCTGATCCGACGTCGTGTACGTGTTGACCAGCGTCTCGCCGCCCACCTTGTTGCCGTCGGCACCGAAGCGCTGCTGGTAGATGCCATAGCCATCGCCGTCCTTGCCGTATGCCCACCACGTGACCACCCAGCCGCCATCAGTGAGCGAGGCCATCTCCGGCGTATAGCCGCTGCCGGTGACCACCTGGCCGCTACGCACCTCGAACACCCACAGGCCATCCACCCCGGTATTACCCTGCTCATTTTCGAGATTGAGTATCCCCGCCTCGTCGCCGGATTCAGGCAGTTCGTAAAAGTTCGTCTGGTCGCCGGCCGTGTAGCCGGCATGCGCAACATTGCCGCCGAGGCCGCCCGAGCCGCCGCTGGAATCCCCTGTCGTCCAGTTGATGTCGTCGTAGCGGAAGACGACATCAAAATCGCCGTGGCCTCGATCATAAAGCTGTAGCTGGAACGAATTGGTCTTGTCGGCGTGACCGCTGAAATAGCCAACCTGATCCCAGGTGATGGTGACCACATCCGCCGTCGGATCGACGTCAACGAGGACCGGTCCGCTGCTCGGCGATCCGGCGATGCGGGTATCGATATCGGCCCAGAAGGCTGCGATCATCGGGGTGAGCCCTCCGGTGATCGTCGTGGGCGTATACGTCCCTATTCCGGCGCCGAAGGAGATCGATCCATTCGTGTTGACGAAAATCGAATGCGCATCATAGGTCGTTCCGAAGAAATTCAGGCCGTTCTCGAAGACGGCAGACATATCCACTGCGGAGCTTCCGTCGTCATTGCGCTCGAGTTCGACGCCTGTCGGTGCGTCGAAATGTCCGTCGCCGGTGATGGCCGTGGGCCAGTCTTCGGAAGTGGATCCGTTGACGAGCGTTTCGCTCCCGACCTTGGCGCCAAGCAAGTCATAGCGCTGCTGGTAGATACGCCAGGCGCCCACGCCCTGGGATTCCCACGAGACCACCCAGCCGCCGTCGGCAAGCGCCGTGACGAACGCCTGGTCCTGGGTGCCTACCGTCGTGGTGTTGATCAGCGTTTCGTCGCCATTGGTTTCGCCATTGGCGGAATAGCGCTGCTGGTAGATGCCGTAACTGTCGCCATCCTGGCCGTAGGAGGACCAGGTGACCACCCAGCCGCCATCGGCAAGCGTGGTGAGAGACGGATCGGTCTGGTCGCCGGTGCCATAGCTGTCAACCTGATTGAAGGTGGTGGTACCATCGGTGAAGGTGCGCCATTCTCCAATACTCGAGCCGTCGCTGAGTTCGCGATTGAATGCAACAACCCAGCTGCCGTCCGGAAGGGCGGTGCCGTCGGCGTAAAACTGGTAACCGTCAGGCGGGGTAACGCCGCCAGGCGTGATCGTCCATTGGTCGGTAAGATTCCCGTCGGCGTCATAGAGCCAGTGGTTGACAGTATCCGGCGTGGTAGCATCGCTTGCATCGTAAGAATGCCAGACAACAAGCCAGCCGCCATTGGCAAGCGAAGCAACAGATGCGTCCCGTTCAAGTTCGGTCGTGCTAGTCCTGATAGGAAGTTCGGCGCTGCCGGTCGCATTTGAAGACATGTTGAACACCCTCTGAAAGCACGTACTTGTAAATTGCGGGGGGCATTTTCTTCTCCAGGACAACCATACATTTACTTTTATTCGAACAACAACACTTTTTTAACTATGACGCCAAACTTTTGGGGCGGGACTTTCTTGCGGCCATTGCCGGCGGCGCTGCCGGTATGCGGCGGGCTGCGCTCAGCC
>NZ_JBFUFF010000183.1:0-7312 GCF_056403555.1 Rhizobium sp. P2_G2 | reverse complement strand
TCATTGTCCTGGCTGTCTGGGCAGGCCTGCAGCGGCTTGGCTGGCGCGGCGGCCGGGTTCTGGAGCCGGGAATCGGCACGGGTTTGTTTCCGGCGCTCATGCCTGGGGAATACCGGGACACGAGCTACGTCACCGGCATCGAACTTGATCCGGTCACGGCGCGTATCGTGCGGTTGCTCCAACCGAAAGCGCGGATCATCAACGGCGATTTCGCCCGCACCGACCTCAGCGCTATCTTTGATCTCGCCATCGGCAACCCGCCCTTTTCCGATCGGGCGGTTCGATCGGACCGCCAATATCGCGCGCTGGGGCTCCGGCTGCATGACTATTTCATCGCGCGATCGATCGATCTTCTGAAACCAGGCGCGCTCGCTGCCTTCGTCACCAGCGCCCGCACGATGGACAAGGCAGACCGTGTGGCGCGCGACCACATCGCCAAGTCGGCCGACCTGATCGCCGCCATCCGGCTGCCCGAGGGCAGCTTTCGCCGTGACGCCGGCACCGACGTTGTGGTCGACCTGCTCTTCTTCCGCAAACGCAAGCCGGGGGAGGCAGAAGGCGATCTCTCATGGCTCGAACTGGACGAGGTCGTTCCCATGACGGAGGACGAGGGCGCCGTGCGTGTGAACCGATGGTTCGCGCAGCATCCGGACAGTGTACTCGGCGACCATGCCCTGACGCCAGGTCCGTTCGGCGAGACCTATACATGTCGCCCTCGCATCGGCGTCGATCTGGAAAGCGCGTTGCAGGAAGCAATCCATCTCCTGCCGGCGGGCCGCTATAACGGCGAGCCGACTGAAGTCGACATTGACCTCGAAGATAAGCTCGGCGCCATCGTCGATCTGCGCCCCGGCAAGGATAAGATCCGCGAGGGCAGCTTCTTCATCGACAAGCTCTATGGCCTCATGCAGATGGTCGATGGTAAGCCGGCTAAAATCAGGGTACGAAAGGACCGTAACGGCGACGGCATGTCGGAAAAGCATGTCCGAATCATCGGGAAGCTGATCCCGATCCGCGATGCCCTGCGCGAAGTGCTGAAGGCACAGGAACAGGACCGCCCCTGGCGCGATCTTCAGGTCCGGCTTCGGATCGCCTGGTCAAGTTTTGTCCGCGACCTTGGCCCGATCAATCACACCACCGTCTCGATTATCGACGACGAGAATACCGGCGAGGTTCGGGAAAACCATCGCCAGCCGAACTTGCAGCCCTTCCGTGACGATCCCGATTGCTGGCTGGTGGCATCGATCGAGGACTACGATCTCGATAGCGACACGGCCAAGCCCGGACCGGTCTTCTCCGAACGGGTGATCTCACCCCCTGCCCCGCCGGTCATCACAAGTGCTGGCGATGCGCTGGCGGTCGTACTCAACGAGCGCGGTCGCGTCGATATCGAGCATATTGCAGCACTCGTGCATCGTGATCCGGACGATGTCGTCGCCGACCTCGGCGACGCCATCTTCCGCGATCCGGCTGATGGTTCCTGGCAAACGTCAGATGCCTATCTCTCCGGTCCTGTCCGCACCAAGCTCGCGCTCGCCGGGGCGGCCGCCGCACTCGATCCCGTGTTCGATCGCAACGTTCGAGCGCTGCACGCAGTGCAGCCGGCCGACCTCAGCCCATCCGACATCACCGCCCGCCTCGGCGCACCCTGGATCCCCGCCGCCGATGTCGTCGCCTTCGTCAAGGAAACGATGGCTGCCGATATCAGGATCCACCACATGCCGGAGCTTGGCTCCTGGACGGTTGAGGCTCGGCAGCTTGCCTATAGCGCTGCCGGCACCTCGGAATGGGGTACGAGCCGCCGCCATGCGGGCGAACTGCTTGCCGATGCGCTGAACAGCCGCGTGCCGCAGATATTCGACGTCTTCAAAGATGTCGATGGCGAACGCCGCGTGCTCAATGTCGTCGATACCGAAGCCGCGCGCGACAAGCTGCAGAAGGTGAAGGAGGCATTCCAGAACTGGGTCTGGGCCGATCCGGATCGGACCGATCGACTGGTGCGCCTCTATAACGACCGCTTCAACAACATCGCACCGCGAACGTTCGACGGTTCCCATCTCAAACTTCCGGGCGCTTCAGGCGCCTTCGCTCTCTATGGGCATCAGAAGCGTGGCATTTGGCGGATCATCTCGTCTGGATCGACCTATCTGGCGCATGCTGTTGGCGCCGGAAAGACCATGACGATGGCCGCAGCGATCATGGAGCAGCGGCGCCTCGGACTGATCGCCAAGGCGATGCTGGTCGTGCCGGGACATTGCCTGGCGCAGGCAGCAAGGGAATTCCTTGCGCTCTATCCATCCGCCAACATTCTCGTCGCCGACGAAACCAACTTCACCAAGGACAAACGTGCCCGCTTCCTGTCTCGGGCGGCAACCGCGACATGGGACGCGATTATCATCACGCATTCCGCATTCAAGTTCATCGCCGTGCCGTCGGCATTCGAACAACAGATGATCCAGAACGAGCTGCAGCTCTACGAGGACCTTCTGACCAAGGTCGACAGCGAAGATCGTGTCTCGCGCAAGCGCCTGGAGCGCTTGAAGGAGGGGCTGAAAGAGCGCTTGGAGTCGTTGTCGACCCGCGAGGATGATCTTCTCACCGTTTCCGAGATCGGCGTCGACCAGATCGTTGTCGACGAGGCGCAGGAATTCCGCAAGCTCTCCTTCGCCACCAACATGTCAACGCTCAAGGGCATCGACCCGAACGGTTCGCAGCGGGCTTGGGACCTCTATGTGAAGTCCCGCTTCATCGAAACCAAGAATCCGGGCCGCGCGCTCGTGCTCGCCTCCGGCACGCCGGTCACCAACACGCTCGGCGAGATGTTTTCGATCCAGCGATTGCTTGGTTCGGAAGCTTTGCGCGAGCGCGGCCTGCACGAGTTCGACGCCTGGGCATCCTGCTTCGGCGACACCACGACCGAACTCGAGATCCAGCCGTCCGGCAAATATAAACCGGTCAGCCGCTTTGCCTCCTTCGTCAACGTGCCGGAACTGATCGCAATGTTCCGCAGCTTTGCCGACGTGGTCTTGCCTGCCGACCTCCGGGAGTATGTCAAGGTTCCTGATACCGCGACAGGCCGCCGGCAGATCCTCACGGCCAAACCGACACCTGCCTTCAAAGCCTATCAGCAAATCCTAGATGCGCGCATCAAGGCGATCGAGATGCGCGAGGGACCGGCTGAGCCCGGCGATGACATCCTGCTCTCGGTCATCACCGACGGCCGCCATGCGGCGATCGATCTCCGGCTCGTTGTTCCGGCCAGCGACAACGAGGCGGACAACAAGCTCAATCTCCTGATCGGCAACGCCTTCCGCATCTGGCAGGAGACGTCCGGCAACACCTATCTGCGACCGGACGGCAAGCCGTTCGAGCTGCCCGGAGCCGCGCAAATGATCTTTTCCGATCTCGGCACGATCAACGTCGAGAAAACCCGTGGCTTCTCGGCCTACCGTTGGATCCGGGACGAACTCGTCCGCCTTGGCGTGCCGCCGGCCGAAATCGCCTTCATGCAGGATTACAAGAGGACGGAAGCCAAGCAACGTCTGTTCGCCGATGTTCGCGCCGGCCGGGTTCGTTTCCTGATCGGCTCGTCGGAGACGATGGGGACCGGCGTCAACGCGCAACTTAGGCTGAAAGCGCTGCATCATCTCGACGTGCCCTGGCTGCCTTCGCATATCGAGCAGCGCGAGGGCCGTGTCGTGCGCCAGGGCAACCAGCATGACGTCGTCGACATTTTCGCTTATGCGACCGAAGGCTCGCTCGACGCCTCGATGTGGCAGAACAACGAGCGCAAGGCGCGCTTCATCGCAGCGGCGCTCTCTGGCGACACCTCCATTCGCCGCCTCGATGATCTCGGCGAAGGAGCCGCCAATCAGTTCGCTATGGCCAAAGCCATTGCCAGCGGCGATGAGCGGCTGATGCAGAAGGCCGGGCTCGAAGCCCATATCGCCCGTCTCGAACGGCTGCGCGCCGCCCATGATGACGACCAATATGCAGTCCGCCGGCAGATGCGCGATGCTGACCGCGATATCGAAGTTTCGACCCGTCGCATCGGTGAGATCGGTCAGGATATCGAACGCCTCATTCCGACTACGGGTGACACATTCGTCATGGCTGTTACCGGCAAGCCTTTCGATGAACGGAAGGAAGCCGGGCGCGCGCTGATGAGGGAGATCCTCACCCTCGTTCAGCTCCAGCAGGAGCGCGAGATCGTGCTTGCGTCGATCGGGGGCTTCGAGCTGATCTTCGAGGGCCAGCGTTTCGGCAAGGGCGACGGTTATCGCTACGCAACCATGCTGCGGCGGACCGGCGCCGACTTCGAGATCGACCTCGCCATCACCGTGACGCCGCTCGGCGCCATCTCGCGGCTCGAACATGCTCTGGATGGGTTCGAGGAGGAACAGGATGCATATCGCCGTCGCTTGGAGGAAGCGCGCCGGCGGCTCACCTCCTACCGGTCGCGCGAGGGCGGCACGTTCGCTTTCGCGGACGAGCTCGCCGAGAAGCGCCGACAGCTTCGGGACGTGGATGAGGCGGTGGCAGCGGAGGCTCGCCAGGACGCCGAACCCGACAGGGAGGCGGCGTAAGCTGCCATCCATCCTTCCAATGCCTCGGAAGGAGCTTGAATGCGCTGCAGCATGTGCATGGCTGCATTGCACAAGAAATGTTTTCCATATGATCAAAAATCGAGCATAGTGCTCGCAGCTGATGCACATGGCGGCTTCTCCTCCCAGTGCCGCCGCACCAGCTGTTCCCCTCTGGAGGTTTTAATTACCTTCACACTTTATGGGCCGCGGTTTTCCGTCGGCCCTTTTTTCTTGCTCAGATCGCCGATTGCACGTTCGTCTGCCTGGCATGCGTAACCGCAATGCTCGCCATTTCGAGTGCAGATTCGCGCGTTTTTGCCGCGGCGATGAAGAGGCCGTTGTGGCAGAACGTCGCGTCCGCCACGCCACAGACGGCCGCGAGGTCCTGGCCGGTCAAGCCGGCCCAGGCTGCAGGCAGATCTGCACGCTGCTCAAAGCTGTCGCTCGACCGCCGGATGCCGGTGACGCACCAATCGGTATCCCGGGGATGGACGACGAACAGCAGATGGTCGGCACCCGCCTTCACGATCGCCGGCCTGAACGGCATCCCCATCGGCAGTTCCAGCACAGAACCGTCACCCGTTGCAGCTATCGCCTGGCGCACGATCGACTCTGCGCGCAGCTTCGCGGCATCCTGCCTTATGCTCGCTTCGACAAAACTGCGTGCGATCGAAAGCGCGTCATGGAATGCCCGATCGTCAGCACCTGGCTCTTTGTCATCGAAGACAGGCTTCAAGGTTTCCAAAAGGACGGGTAGCGTCAGCTTAGCCAGAGCACCGGCAGCGGATGGGCTCAAGGCTCCGTTGTCCATCAGATCGACAGGCAAGACGAAGTCATGGTCGAAGTTCGCATGCAGCGCGTCGATATCTGATGCGGGAACGCCGGAAGCGCTCAGGTAGTCCCGCCCGAATTGGCGCCAGATCAGTCCGAATGAGCTAAACGGCTGGCCGTCGTCTCGCAAAGGCGCGCCGCGCTGATGATGATCGAAGACCCCCGCATTCGGATCATAGGCTCCGCCGACATCGTAGATGATCCTGTCATCGCCGGACGTAATCCACTCGGCTGTGCGGCTACGGATCACGCGTGCCTCCGGAAACAGCCGTGTCAGGATCACGCTGGACAGCAGCTCATCTGCATGGAAACCGCCAGAATGCGTTACGAGGAACATTGGCGTCATGCAGGTTACCTATTCTTTGTGATCAATCCCGGAGGTCGGATATCGACTGGCGAGCGGCAGTTCAAGGGCCAAGAGCGCCTCCTCGACGCCGTATCGCGTGCCATCCCCCTGCAGCTTCATCGTCGGCATTGGTGCCAGGTGAGAAATCACCGTGACCTTCGAATGAAGGAGAAAATGAGAAGGGGAATTTCAAGGAGGCGGATTGGCAGACCCGCCCGCCCGCCGCCGCTTGCGCTCAACCGCCGCCTCGCCATCCCGGCCRCTCGTCCTTTGCAAGGCGCTTCGCACCCCGCTCGTCCGTCGCAGCAGGGATGCTCGGCCGCAGTTGCGCCKGTCGRGCCGCCCTGCCGTCCGGGAAGTGTCTTCGGGAAAAAGAAGACGAGAGGAAGGACCGGCATATGGCCGGCTTGGAAGCTGAAAAGGAAAAAATCATGCAACTCATGAAGATCGATCCCCGCACGCTAAAGACCAATCCCGACAATACAAGGCAGTCCAAATCAACATCTCAGGCAGACGCACTTCTCCTGGCGACCATCAAGGCCGTCGGTGTGATCCAGCCACCGGTGGTTTTCCATGATCGAAATGGTGACGGCTACATCATCGAGGCTGGACATCGTCGCACCCGTATGGCCGTCGCGGCCGGGCTTGAGGAAATCGACGTCATCGTCGTCGAAGCGGCGAACGACAACGGCGCCATSCGGTCGATAGTCGAGAACATCGCGCGCGAACCGTTGAACCCGGTCGACCAGTGGCGCGGCATCGAGCGCCTCATTGATCTCGATTGGAATGAGGACACGATTGCCGTGGCGCTTGCCCTGCCTGTCCGCCAGATCAAAAAACTACGCCTTCTGGCAAAGCTGCTGCCGGCGATGCTCGACCAGATCGCGCTTGGCGACATGCCGAACGAACAGCAACTTCGCGCCATCGCTGCTGCCAGCGTCGACGAGCAGAGCGAGGTCTGGAAGGCGAACAAGCCCAAGAAGGGCGACACTGCGCAATGGTGGTCGATTGCCAATGCGTTGAACCGCAAGCGCATGTACGCCAAGGATGCGAGTTTCGGCGATGACCTGGCGGCGGCTTACGGCGTCGAATGGGTCGAGGATCTGTTTGCGCCGGGCAATGAAGACAGCCGCTACACGACCAATGTCGAAGCCTTCCTCGGCGCCCAGCACGAATGGATGACGAATAATCTCCCCAAGAAGGGATCGATCGTTGAGGCAAACACCTGGGGTCAGCCGGAATTGCCGAAGAAGGCCGAACAGGTCCATGGCAAGCCCCAGAAATCCGACCACACCGCCATGTATCTCGACCGCGATGGCAAGGTGAAGACGGTGCATTACCGACTGCCGGAGGCCAAGAAGCCGAAGGGAGCGAACGCTGCGGCCGCCGGCGGCGCAAACGAGGTGGAGGACGAGCCGATCGTCGGCTCGAAGCCACGCCCCGACGTCACCCAAAATGGTCTCGACATGATCGGCGACTATCGCACGGATGCGCTGCATGATGCGCTCGGGCGCGCGCCGATCGAGGACGACATGCTGATGGCGCTGCT
>NZ_JBFUFF010000182.1:0-10367 GCF_056403555.1 Rhizobium sp. P2_G2 | reverse complement strand
TGAAGCGCGCGGGCTCGCCTTCGCCCAGCAGATCGAAGCGGGCATGACCCACATCAACGACATCACGATCCACGACTATCCACACATGATGTTCGGCGGCGAGAAGAATTCCGGCCTCGGCCGCTTCAACGGAAAATGGATCGTGGAGGAATTCACCACCGATCACTTCATTTCCCTGCAGCGATAGCAACGCGGGCAGCCCTTCGCAGTAGCGGCAGAACGGCGGAAGGTCATCAGCCGTGCTGCCCATCGAGGTGAGCCTGTGGGACGTCGGTCACGGACGGGCATGGGATGCCGTACRACATGGCGTTACCTTTTTGCATGGTGGCTCGCTCCTTCTCCGACGAGAAGACCGAAGACGCTGCCGATGGTCATTCCGACTCCGGCGGCATAGCCGCGTCCCAACATATTGCCAGCCATGATCTCGCCGGCGGCCCAGATGTTCTCGGCAACCCCTCCGGCAGCCAGTTGCATGCGCCCCTCCTCGTCCACCTCGACGCCGACAGGTGAAGGTGATGCCGAGACGAACGGGATAGGCGTAGAACGGGCCGGTCTTGATCGGCCCTGACCAATTGGTCTTGGGCGGCGTCAATCCCTCAGTGCGACAGCCGTCGAGAATCTTGTCGTTGAACTCGCCTGGCCGAACTGCGGCGTTGAACTGGTCAACCGTCGCACGAAGCGACACGGGATCGAGTTCGAGCGCGTCGCCTGTTTCTCGATCGTGTCACCGGTGACGGGAGGGAACAGTGGCGGCACGAACGGTTCGAGCGACGGTGCATCGAAGATGATTAGGCAATTTGATCGGGCTGGCTGGCAACCAGTCGTCCTCAGATGGCATAGCGCTCGGGCCAGATTTCGCCCTCATCGTAGAAGCGCTCGCACCGATTGTTCACGACGATGCCGAAGGCGACGCAGTCCAGCCGGGTGATGATGCCGCCATTGAGTTTCAGCGCACGGGCATCGATGGCAACGGCACTGGGTCGGGTCGCTGATCTGCTTCATTCCTTTCGCAATCAGCGTCTTAAGCGTCCCTAGATTGTAGGGATGCCGCGTATCATGAAGTTGTCGGCGATGTCCCCCACCCTTCCTTAAGCCATTCGATGTTCCCTTCGAAGCCGCCGGCGGCGGCGACCAGGCTCTTGGCCCCCAGGCGACGAGTTCCGCGTGGGGTCTTCACCCGCGCCGCCACTAACCGCGCGCAATCCATTTCGATGTCCGTGACCTCCGCCTGACGGGCGATCTGCACGCCCAGCTTCTCTGCCATGCGATAGAGGGCATTCAACATTGAGCGCCCGCCACCCAGGAAAAACGAATTCGTCCGACCGAAGCTCAGCGCGCGGTCCACCATGTCCTTGGACCTGCGGATCATCATGCGCGCCAGGGTCTGGTTTGTCTGCCCCGCGTCACGCGCATCAGGTCGTCGAAGAATTCTTCCTCGGTGTACGGTAGGGTGTAGGCCATAGCCCACGCCTATGTAAGTTGCGTCGTCAAAAACCCTGCTCTCTATAGGCTGATGTTCGGCGGCTTCTAACGGGCCAGGACAATGAGCGACCTGAGATAGAAATAACAGCAGCCGAAAAAATAAGGATCTGACTGGTGGCCGCGATCAGCGACGGCGCGCACGGGCGGGCCATTCCAAATACTACAGCGAACAGGCGCAAAATCGACGGAGCAATTTTAGTCTCCTGGTCTCCGATGCATGGCCTAACATTGCTGCTAGTCGATAGGCTGGTCGGGCCAAATGCGAAAACGAACGAATTGAGTGAGACGGTCCTGCAAAGGGATGCTCGACGGACTGACCAATAAGATACTGTATATTCCGGAAGATGCCTGGATTGGGCCATCGCTCCGCCGCCAATAGCATTTTTTAGAATCTCAGCGCAGCAACTTGCGCGTTTTGCCATCCTCCGAGCTTGAACTGGGCGATACCCCCCTCGGCCTTAATGCCTCGTCAGCCAGCGCATTTGACGCGGTGTTGGACTCCTCGACCATGGCGGCGTCGGCTTTGCGCCCCCTATCCGGTCGTTGAGTTCTATTTAGCTGCCGCCCGAAGCAGTCATCGCCGACGGAGACATGATCCGACGCCAGTGGCCGGGCGTCATGTTTTCCCACTCACGGAATGCACGATAGAACGAGTTGGCGTCCTGGTATCCGAGCAGGTAGGCCACTTCTTCCGTGTCAATCGCGGGATCGGAGAGAAGCTGGGAACCGAGTTCCTGTCTAGCTTCGGTCAGGAGAGTACGGAATGTCGTGCCTTCCTCGTTAATTCGCCGCTGCAGGGTGCGTTCACTCAACCCCAGTGCGTGCGCCACGGCTGCAATATCCGGGCGGCCACTGGCCATGGTGCGCTTCAATGCGCCTTTCACCAGTTCACCGAGTGTCGTTTGCGCCTCAATCTCGCGCACGGCGTTCGCCAGCGCCGGGGTCAGCATCTTGAGCAGTTCGGGGTTATGCCCGGGAAATGGCAGGTCGAGATCCGCCGCATTCAGCACCATGTGATCGCGTTTTGCAGCGAAATGGATCGGGCAGTCGAAGAAAATGCCATGCCTGTCCGATCCCGGCTTTGGCCGCCGCACCTCCAGCGAGATTGGCCGCAGGTGACGGCCAGTGCCGCGTCGGCCGAGTTCCAGCAAAAGGGCAAAGCTTGCATCTACCGATAGGGGCGGCTCCAAGTCTGTGCCCGCAGGCCACTCGATCGTTACAGACACTTTGCCGTCGCGCTCCTCGAAACAAAGGCGGTCAGGACTGCACAGGCGGTTGAAGCGGGCGATCCGCGCCATGCCATCCCGAAAGTCGGCAGCGTAGGACGCCACCAGAAATGCAAGTTTGTGATTGGCGGTGCCGGTCTCACTCACCATCCTGATGCTGAAGGCCGGGTCTTCAGAGAGCGCCTCTATGGCTTTCCAGATCGCGAAAAGCTGCGGGGTGCTGATGATGGCGGAGTTGTCGAGATGGAGCGTCGCAGGAAGCCTAGCCTGTCGTAGGACCGCTGAAGGCCGCAGTCCCAGTTGTTCTAGCGACTGCCAGAATGGCCTCGGCAATTTGCATCGGTCAGAAGGCACTTTGGTCATGGCTATTTTGTTAGCTTCAGTTGGAGATCACAGATGGCGAAACGACCACGGGCACAACTTGTCCCGCAGGGGCAGAGCGCCACCACCCAGATCGCGCACCGGCAACTACGTCTTTAATGCATGACTGGCCCTCGGGGGGACGGAGGCAGTGGTCACAGTGTCTGGCGCATATAGCACTGCATTTGGCGTCTTTCACAAGTCTACTGGCGCCGTCTGCTAGTGCATTGGCGTCCTCCGTCCTTATTTTCTGCTCCTGAGGCGCCGATGCAGATCCCTGCATCGCATGCCGGGCGGCGATTCAGACAATAACAGCCATACATCAGGAGATTGAACATGACACTCAAATTTTACACCAATCCGAACTCGCGCGGGCGTATTGTGCGCTGGATGCTGGAGGAGGTAGGCCAGCCTTACGAGACAGTAGTCATCGACTATCAAAAGACTAGCGCGTTTGATGAGTGGGGTGGGGCGACTCTTGAACGGCCGGTGTCCAGCGATCCCAATGACGAGCGGGTCCGTTTCTTCACTGAGGTCAATCCCATGGGCAAGGTGCCCGCGATCGTGCACGATGGCCGCACCGTGACCGAGAGCGCCGCAATCATCGCGTACCTCGCGGAGACCTTTCCGAAAGCCGGCCTTGCGCCTACTCCGGAAGAGCGCGCCGACTATTATCGTTGGATGTTTTTCGCCGCCGGTCCTATCGAACAGGCCGTCACCAATCATCGTGCCAAATTCGTGCCGGCGCCGGAGCAGGAGTTTTTCTTCGGTTACGGCAGCTATGAGCGGACGCTGCGTGAATTGGAGCGCGCGGTCCAGGCACATCCCTTCATTGCGGGAGATAGGTTCACCGCCGCGGATATCTACGTCGGCTCCCATATTGGTTGGGGCCTTGGTCTGCAGACGCTGGAGCCGCGCCAGGCGTTTATCGACTATATCGGAAAACTGGTAACCAGAGACGCTTTCAAATGGGGCGTGACCAAGGACGAAGCATTGATAGCGCAAGCAGCGGCTCGTGCCGCATAGCTTTTTGCAGGTTCACTCTCGGATGCGCAGAATACCGACTCGCGCAAATCCGCGCCTAGAGGCAGGCTGAAACACCCATCAAAAGCCATAGAACGCACGGTCTCCATACCATCGCCACGCCGCTCCGAGGGACCTATGCATGCGCTGCAAATGGTCGGCTCTTACAGCACAAACGAGCCTGGTTCTACGCCGTCGGCGGCAAGCGGCCGTTGAGAATTGCACGCGAGGTGGCGCCTCGGAGCCGGAATCTGCTGTCGAGTTTCCCATTTGAACGGCCGCTTTCCTACAAGTTTGACCGCAAGCCGCTCGTCCGCTCACGTGAAGAGTTTCGGGCGCCGGCAGGCGTACGAAAGTCCCCGAGGAAGGAACCCGCGGACCACAGGCGGAGGCTATGGAGATTCTGATCTACGGCTGATCTGTGCGGTAGCGCGACTGCAGCCAGACAGTGGCGCGATGGATGCGGATAGGTCGCTTCGTTGCGCATCCGCACGGCGTTCCCATTGTGGCCTCCGGCTCGCTGCAACCTTGTCGGCGGCGATGATCACCACGGACGCGTGTGGGGCGGTTGCCGAAGACAGGGCGCCTGAGGCTGAAGTCTTGACCATGCCATGCCGGGTCATGAAGCGGGCTCGCGGTTTGTCGCCGTCGCATGCGGTGGTCCGCGCGGCTGCTTCCAGCGTGCGAACACCTCAATGACGATCATTCGTCCGCCACAGCAGGGGCATGGCGGGCGGAAGTCATCCGGTTCGCCCGATGTGCCGTCATCGACCGGTGCGGCGACGCACAGCAGGTCGCGCGCGAGCGCGAGGCTGGTCTTTCGAGCAGAGCCGGCGAGAAGGCCGTAGTGCCGGATGCGGTGGAAGCCGCGCGGCAAGACATGGAGCAGAAAGCGGCGGATGAACTCATCGACCGCGAGCGTCATGACCTGCTGCCGGTCGCAGCCGTCACGACGATAGTCCTTGTAGCGGAAGGTGACGCCGGTTTCGTCGAAGGTGATCAGTCGGCGGTTCGAGATTGCGACCCGGTGGGTGTAGCGGGACAGGTAGGCGAGCACTGCTTCCGGCCCCGCGAACGGCGCCTTGGCATAGACCACCCAACGCTTCTTCCGGACCGGCGATAGATGCCGCAAGAATGCCTGCCGCTCGGCGAGATGCGCAAGTGGGCCGAAGAAGCCGAGCCGCCCGGCATCGTGCAGAGCGACCAACCGGGCGAGGAACAGCCGTCGAAACAGTTTGCCGAGTACGCGTACGGGAAGCAGGAAGGCCGGGCGCGATGATATCCATCGGCTTCCGTCTGGCGTGATGCCGCCGCCCGGAACGATCATGTGGACATGCGGATGGTGCGTCATCGCCGATCCCCATGTGTGGAGTACGGCGGTGATGCCAATGCGCGCGCCGAGATGCTTGCGATCGGCCGCGATGGTCAGCATCGTCTCCGACGCCGCCTTGAACAGCAGGTCATAGACGAGCGCCTTGCTCTGGAACGCTATATCGGCGACCTCGGCCGGCAGCGTGAACACGACGTGGAAGTAACCGACCGGAAGCAGATCGGCCTCGCGTTCGGCAAGCCATGTCCTTGCCGCTGCGCCCTGGCACTTTGGGCAATGCCGATTGCGGCAGGAGTTGTAGGCGATCCGCCACTGGCCGCAGTCCTCGCAGGCCTCGACGTGACCGCCGAGGGCAGCAGTGCGGCAGTTCTCGACCGCCGACATCACCTTCAGTTGCGGCAGGCTCAGATGTCCTGCATGCGCGCGTCGGTACGCCGCCCCGGCAGCACGGAAGATGTCGGCGACCTCGATCGAGGCACGCAAGGCTCAACCGTCGGGGGAGGCTTCTTCCAGCTTGAACAGGCCGAGCTTGTCGAGCGGACTCGTAACCGTGCGGACAGTCTTGATCGCAACCTTGGCGTAGAGGGCGGTGCTGTTGAGTTTTGCGTGCCCGAGAAGGACCTGGATGATCCTGATGTCTGTGCCGTCCTCCAGCAGGTGGGTGGCGAAGCTATGGCGCAGCGTGTGCGGCCCGACCCGCTTGGCAATGTCGGCGGCTTGGGCCGCCTCAACGACGATCCGATAGAGCTGCCGCGTGCTGATCGGCTTCATTGCGTGTTGGCCTGGGAATAACCAGCCGTCGCGATGCATTACACCCTGCTGCCCGCCCCACCTTCCACCACTGGCGCAACAAGGTGAGCAGATCCTCCGAAAGCATGGCATTGCGATAGCGCCCGCCCTTGCCACGCTCGACGCGCAGTAGCATCCGCTCACTATCGACGTCGGTGACCGTCAGCATGGAAACCTCAGCGACACGGAGGCCGGCGCCATAGGCGACCGACAACGCTGCCTGGTGCTTCAGGCAGGTGGTGGCATTGAGTAATCGGGCAACCTCGTCGCGGCTCAGCACCACAGGCAAATTCCGAGGATGCGCCAGCCGGACAAGCCTGCGTGCCAGGTCCGGGCGGTCGAGGGTCTGGGTGAAGAGGAAGCGTAACGCCGACACGATGCTGTTCATCGTTGGAACGGGAACGCCATCCTGCTGCTGTTCGATCTGGAACCGGCGCAGGTCGTCGGCGGTCGCCGTGTCTGGTGACCGCCCGAGGAAGGTCGCCAGCCGTCCAATGTCGCAGAGATAGTTGCGCTGCGTTTCGCGTGAGAATCGCCGCATGTTCATGTCGTCGATCAACCGCTGGCGCAGCGGGCTGATAGGCGTGTCGAGATGGGGGTAATGCATGATCAGGCTCCTTTGTTGAAGAAGCTCGTCATGCTCTGCCCTTGCCGGACGACGTTCAATCCAGGCGCAATCTCCAGCCTGCGCCCTCTGCCTCAGCCGCAGACGCCCTCCCGCGCAGCGGGTTCGTTCCTCGGCCCCAAACCAGTCAATCCATCCGAGCCGAGTCGATATTCACCAATGTGGAATCTTAGGCGGAAGCTTATGTAGCAACGGGTCGCTGGTTCTATTCCCATCAAGGCGCCCCATCGCTAGCCTGAGAGCATATGCATCCCGCAACCGACAATAAGGCAGTGGGAGAGCTCCCGTTGCACTTGGCACACACCAACTTGGTGCTGCTGGCTTCGGGCGTTCTGGTGCCGCAAAAGCCGCCGCTAGCTGCGTATTCGTGATCCTGAAAAGAACGGTGGTCGCCTCTGTCCGCCTCACCCGATCGTGTGATGCCCGAGACAAGATGATCCTGTATCCGTTGATCGGCGCCAGCCCCGTGGGCGACGGAATTTGCCCTCTGACGGCGCTTTGACCTCTCAAGCAAGCCCAGGGATGGGAGAACATCATGTCTTCACTGTCAACGGCGGAGCAAAACCAGGCCAGTGTGGCGGCGCAAAAGCAGGCCAGCTGCCCCGATCGGGGCCATTTCCACGTCGGCGGCGGCGATTTTTGATTACCGTGAGATGATCTCGCCGGTATCGGGATCGGTGGCCTGGTTTTGCTCCGCCGCCGATGCCGTGACGCGGCGACGGGCGGCGGACTGTTTGAGCCTGTAGCTGTCGCCGTTCATGGTCAGGATGCTGACATGGTGGGTCAAGCGGTCGAGCAACGCACCAGTCAGCCGCTCGGATAAGGGAAAAGTATCGCCACGAAGCGTGTGGCGAGTTTAGAAGGAGAGGGTAACACCTCCTCTTTTCGCTTTGAGCATTTTCCATTTTTCATCGCTAGGCATGATCGTCATCGAGATCATCAAGACTCGTGGAACAAAGGATGCGGACAGCAAGGTTTATTTCTTGCCATGTCGAGGTCAAATTGGAGCGTGTCGCACAGACGGCATCGTCGCAAGGGTATCGTAACGTTAACCCCGCGGCGATTGGCCTGTGCGATTTTGCGGCATGACCCAAACCGTTCGTAATCCCCTTTATCGCCGCCACCGGTTCCCAGCTGAAGGGCTTTGGTGCATTGATCGCTGAAAGGACGGATTTCCGTCTTTGGTGCCCTGGCTATGCGGGAGCCTTCTTGCACCGGACAGATTTCGGACGTGCGCATGCGAGCATTCGGTTCAGGACGGCGCAGCCTATAGCGACTTCCGTCTGCTGTGGTGCGAATGAGCGTGCCCTCAACCGGCGGCCGATGATCGATTTGTACCGGCCGATCGCGGTCTCGACCAGTGATCGCTTGCCATATCCCGTAGCGACTTGCCACTTCGACCGGCCATCGGCGTCGATAGCCGCGATATGTTGGTTTCGTTGATTGGTGAGATCGTCGTGCTGGCGTTCCGACGCATTGGAGCGTGGCGGAATAACTACCGCCGCACCGGTGCTGTGCTTGACGACTGCGTCGTAAGTCGGCTCGCCGTCGTAAGCGCCATCGGCCGTGAACTGATGGATCGGCATGTCGATCTGGTCGAGCAGCGGCTCAACTTGAGAGGGGTCACCGACATCCTGGTCCGTCATGACCTGTGCGATGACATCGCCACTGTCGGCATCCAGCGCCAGGTGCAGCTTTCGCCAGTTCCGACGGGACTTGGCGCCATGCTTTTCCTCTAGCCATTGGCCTGCACCGTAGATCTGCAAGCCTGTGCTATCGATGAGGACGTGGACTGGTGCCTTGTCCGCGAGACGAGACACCTGCCGCTTGTTCGGCGCTCTCGGTTTGCTTGCTCTCCGGCTTAGGGTCGTATGATCGGGAACGGCGAGATCGAGGCCCATAAGTTTGAGCACCGAAGCCAGAAATCCTTCCGTCTGGCGCAGCCGCAAGCCAAACACCAATCCCAGCGTCAAAGCGGTCTCTATCGCCAGGTCGGAATAGCGCGGTTGGCCACCGCGCGTCGTGCGCTTCGGCGGCTGCGAGGACGACATCGCTTCCGGCGAAATCCAAAGTGTCATGCTACCGCGCCGACGAAGACCGGCCTCATATTCCGCCCAGCTCGTCACTTTGAACTTCATCTTGTCGATGCGATGGCGGCGGGAGGCGTTGTATTTGAAAGGCATCGTTACAGAAGACCAGTTATTGCGATTGCCGACCACCTACGCCAATGCCATTAACGATCCGCGCACCAACGCCGTGTCAGTCCCTTGGTCAAAGTCTTCGATGAGCTTCACCTTGGCGCTGTCGGTGATCAGCGTATCGTTGCCTATGGATCCCACCACCCCGCTCATATCGTTGGTAATGACGCCGCCACGATTGTCGAATCGGTCATCGCCAGCGCCGAGATCTATTGCCGGTGATCGTGCCATCATTGACCACGGTCGTCGTACCATCACCGCCGACCACGGCGTCTTGTGTCGCGGTGATCGCTCCGTGGTTGACCAGGCTCGACGAGCCCAAACTGACGGCAAACGTCTTGCCGATGATGGTGGCCCCTTCCGCATTGACGATATGGGTATCTGAAACAACGTAGATGGCCGAATCGGCTTTGATGGTGTTTTCGTTCGTGAATGTCAGGTGTGTGGCGCCGCTGAAGACGCCATAGGCGGCTGCCGCAATCTTGCTGTCGTTGACGACGGAAATATTGTCGCCGGTAACCGCAATCCCTGCATTGCCGGTTACTTTTGCGGTTGACCCGATATGGATCGTGGTGTCGTCGGATTCACAGAAAACACCCGCTTGATCGCCGTGTACCGCACCGTCGATCTCAATTGTATTGCCGTCAAAATTCGCGCCGACATGGATTCCATATGTCGTCGATGTGATCTTTCGTAAATGTCCAATCGTCAGCGGATTTTTTGATTTCGTAAGTGTTCGTGAAGTCGGAATCGATGATGTGCTTGGCCATGACAAAAGTTTCCTCGAGTTAATTGTTCAGTTGCTGCCGGCCAATGGATCGGCATCGTCTGAACGGCAGACGTTCGCTTCACCACATTCTTGGCGGCACAGCCGGTTTCCAGGTTTCGGCAGCAGATCCGGCGACAGGTCAATCGGCGCCATGTGGCGCAGTCCGCCAGACCTATGGGATTTCATCGAGTGCTCGTCGCAGGAATATCCCGGCGCTGCCGCTGCGTACAAAGACGGGAATTGCGGCAGCGCTGGCGCGGTGAGGAGCGCTACATTGCGAAGGTGAAATCGCCTGCATCAAGATCGGCTTTGGCAACGCCGTCCAATATCAGGGAATCGTGGCCAGCGGTAATGATGGCGTCACCGTTCTTGAACGCAATATGATGCTGCATGGCGCTGGTGCATCGGTCGTATTGCGAGCGGAATTCGGTCTCCGATGCCGCGGCTATGCGGTAGCTTTTCTACACCGGACGGATTTCGGGCGTGCGCAGGCCAGCATGTGATTGAGGACTGCGCAGCTGAGGGCAGCTTCCGTCTGTTGGGCGGCGAATGAACGTGCCCGCAG
>NZ_JBFUFF010000181.1:0-7483 GCF_056403555.1 Rhizobium sp. P2_G2 | reverse complement strand
CTCGTGGCCCACCTGCAGAGCTTTCATCTGGCCGTCGGCCGTTTCCGACATGGACCGCAGTGAGGACATGGTGTTTTCCTCGCTGTCGAACTGATCGGCCGTGAGGCTTGCCGCCTTCAGCGTGCTCGCAATCGTGTCGCGGTTGGTGTCCGACCAGGTTTGATAGGTCGAGGAGAAGGTTTCATTGTTTGGCAGATTGGTCTGCAGCGTCGAATAGCTCTGGAATCGCTGCTGCAGCACGTCGTCGGCATTGCCCATCGAGAATGCGATGCTCTGGCCCCGATCGACAATGCTCCGGAGCTGACTGAGGTCACTCTCGACCTGCCCCCACATATGCGACGGAAGGGTTGCAGTGTTCTGCAGCAGGTTCTGATATATGTTCAACTGCGTTTCGATCTGCTGTGCCAACTGATTGATCTGAGTGAGCTGGTTCTGGATTTGCTCGCCGGATTTTCCAACCAGGGCAACAAGCTCCCCGTTGTTCAGCACCTGCGTCCATTCGGTCGCAGCACCGGTGGCGGTGCCGGCATCGGCGGGCACTGTACTGCCGATCGCCAGGGCAATGGCCGCGAGAGCGGCGATCATTCTATTCGACGTTGAGCAGCGATGCGGCATCGTGAACTCCTCTCATCTGAAGCCAGTGAATCGGCCAGTCGCGGCCGTATTCGGCACGAAGCGCTCGAATGCGCTTCAGGTCTTCCTTGCCGGATGCACCGATGAAGCTAAGCGCCACGGGACCGAGCGCCATGTCGAACAGCCGCCGGCCTTCAGGGGAGACGACGTAATATTCTCGCTTGGGAATGGCGTTCGAAACGATCTCCACCTGGCGCGCGTTGAAGCCGAACCGCTCGTAGAATTCGCGGGTGCCGGGCTCGCGGGCGGCTCCATTCGGAAGGCAGATCTTCGTCGGGCAGGATTCTTTCAGCACGTCGATGATCCCGGAGCGCTCTGCGTCTGAAATGGACTGTGTGGCAAGCACAACCGCACAATTGGCCTTGCGAAGAACCTTCAGCCACTCGCGGATCTTGGCTCGGAACACCGGGTGGCCGAGCATCAACCATGCTTCATCGAGCACGATCAGGCTTGGCGAGCCGTCGAGGCGCTTTTCGATGCGGCGGAAGAGATAGGTGAGGACGGGCACGAGATTACGCTCGCCCATGTTCATCAGTTGCTCGATTTCGAAAGTCTGGAAGGCACCGAGCGTTAGCCCATCGGTCTCGGCGTCGAGAAGCTGGCCCATGGGACCATCGACCGTATAATGATGCAACGCGTCCTTGATCTCACGCATCTGCACCCCGCTCACGAAATCCGACAGCGAGCGCCCGGGTGCGCCGCCCATTAGGCCTACCTGCCGAGAGATTGCGTTGCGGTGATCGGGCGTGATGGTGACGCCCTGCAGCCCCACCAACATCTCGATCCATTCGGTGGCCCAGGCACGGTCTGCGTCGGTGGCAAGGTCCGAGAGCGGGCAGAAAGCCAAGGCGTTCCCCTCCTCCGCATGGTCACCGCCGATCTCGTAGTGATCGCCGCCGGCGGCCAGCGTCAACGGCAGAAGGGAGCTGCCCTTGTCGAAGGCGAATATCTGCGCGCGTTCGTAGCGCCGGAATTGGGCGGCGATCAGTGCCAGAAGCGTTGACTTCCCAGAGCCGGTTGGTCCGAATACCAAAGTATGGCCGACGTCGTCGACATGCAGGTTGAGCCGGAACGGCGTCGAGCCGCTGGCGACCTGCAGCAGCGGTGGCGAATTCGGAGGATAGAATGGGCATGGTGCGACCGGGCTTCCCGACCAGACCGAATTGAGCGGGACCAGGTCTGCGAGGTTGCTCGTATTGATCAGGGGTTCGCGAATGTTGGCGTACCAGTTGCCTGGCAGGCTTCCAAGATAGGCGTCGGTGGCATTGAGCGTTTCGACCCTTGCCCCGAATCCTTCGGCCTGAATCAGCCTTCGGATCGCCTCGGCTTTTTCCTGCAGCGCTTCGCGATCGCCGTCGAAGAGAACGATCACGGGCGTATAATAGCCGTAGGCAACAAGCTGCGATGACGCTTGCGCGATCGCGTCCTCCGTCTCAGCGACCATCGTCATCGCGTCCTGATCGACTGACCGGCTTTGCGTTTGAAAAAGTTGGTCGAAGAAAGGCCTGACTTTCTGCTGCCACTTCTTGCGCGTCCTCTCAAGCTTCTGGCGCGCCTCTTGCGCATCGAGGAAGATGAAGCGCGACGACCAGCGATAGGTGAGTGGCATCAGGTCGAGGCTGTTGAGAATCCCGGGCCAGCTCTCCGACGGCAGGCCGTCGAGTGCGACAACACCGAGGAAACGGTTCTCGACCTTGGGAGTCAGCCCGTGCTCGAGTTCCGCAGTGGCAACCCAGTCGAGATACATGGGAGCATCTGGAAGTCGGATCGGGTGGTTCTCGCCGGTGATGCAGAAGCGGACGAATTGGAGCAAATCGTCATAGCGGGAGATGCGCACCCCTCCCCTCTCGCGAACCTCACGTGTTTCCATCCGCCGAATCGAAACGGTGTTGGCGAAGTATTGCTCGATCTCGCGGATCGCGTTCCTGAAGATGAATAGCGCCGTGTCCGCATAGGTCTGCTTGCGGCTCTCCTCGTCGGAATAGATGTATTTGCTCAAAGCCGTCTTTTTGGACTCAAGCGGCCGATGGGTCAGGACCAGCGCGTGCTTGCTCTCGAAATGTCCCCGCTCTCGCTCGAAATGCGCCCGACGCTCCGCGTCGATCGCACGTGTGACGGCATCGGGGAAATGGCAGAGGTCATTCGATGGATAGTCGAAGGTCGAGACCCGGACGGCTTCGACTTGGATCATCCAGCCGCTTCCGAGCCGCGACAGAATTGCATTGATCTGCCGCGACAGGTCGTTGCGCTCGAGGTCGGTGGCACTTTCGGAATCAGGCCCGGCAAAATACCAGCCGGCCATCAGGCTTCCGTCTTTCAAAAGAAGGACGCCATTGTCGACTAGACCGGCATAGGGAACGAGATCCGCAAAGGATGGGCCGGTGGCACGAAAGCGTTTAAGAGCAACCAAAACGGCCTCCTCAGTATTTGCGCCAAGGCGAAGCGGTTGGCTTGTAATAAGGTCTGTAGGAAATGTGCCTGATATACACCTGACGCATCAGAGGATCTGATTTGGCCATCATGCGAAGCGCGCCGACGATCACGATCCACACAGCCACGCCGAAGAGCGCGGAATAAGTGGTCAACACAACGAAGATTAGAATGACAGCGGCGAGACCGGTGATCAGGACCAATTCCCGATCGGCGCCCATCAGGAGATTCGGGCGTGAAAGAGCGCGATGAATCCGATTTCGTTGAAGGCCCGTGAATGACTCAGCCATGACCAACCTCCCCGCCATTCGGTTGCGGAGGTGCCAACTGATTATCGACAGCACTGATCGATGCGCCGGTTGCGCCGAACAAGCCGACAATGTTTGTCGCACCCAGTAGGATGCCGGCGACAAGCACGATGTAGACGAGCCGCCGGGCGAAGTCGTTCAGTTCGCCGCCGAAGATCAGCATGCCGCCGGCGATCGCGACGGCAGCCAGGGCGATGGCACCCGCAACAGGACCTGTGATGGATGCCTGGATCTGCTGCAGAGGGCTTTCCCACGGAAGACTGCCGCCTGAACTGGCGAGTGCGGGGAAAGCCAGAAGAACCAAACCGATAGCGGCTAAACTAAGCGAACTGAATTTCCATTTAAGCTGCATCGAGTGCTTCCTCTGCGTAGGGTTCGATTTGGTACTGCCCGCCCACAAAGCGGCTGACATGGAGGATTTCCGAAACCCGCCGTCCCTTGGGCGTTCTCTCGATTGAAATGACGAGATCGACGGCATCGCCGATGACAGCCTGCATCGGCTGCTGACTGGCTTCAGCGGTTAGCTGTTCGAGCCGCTGCAGGGCTGAGCGTGCGGTGTTCGAATGTATTGTCGCTATCCCGCCCGGATGACCGGTATTCCAGGCTTTCAATAACGTAAGCGCCGCACCATCGCGGACTTCTCCCACAATGATGCGGTCGGGACGCAGTCGCATCGTGCTTTTCAGCAGACGCGACATATCGACGGTATCGCTCGTATGCAGGCATACGGCGTTGTCGGCTGCACATTGGATTTCCGCAGTGTCTTCGAGAATGACTAGCCGGTCTTCAGGTGCCTGAAGAACGATCTCACCGAGGATAGCGTTGGTAAGGGTCGTTTTGCCCGAACCTGTGCCGCCGGCCACGACGATGTTGAGTTTCGAGGCGACGGCGCTCCGGATGATTGCCGCTTGGTTTGCCGTCATCGTCTTGTTCGAAACATAGTCGTCGAGCGGAATCAGTCGTGACGCGCGCCTCCGGATCGTAAACGAAGGTCCAGCGACGACCGGCGGCAACAATCCTTCGAACCGGTGGCCGCCAATCGGCAGTTCGCCGGAAATGATGGGGCTTCGATCATCGACTTCAGAGTTGAGGACATGGGCAACACTGCCAATGACGGTTTCTGCGGCGGCCTGTGGCATCTCGCCTGCGGCCGCGATTCCGTGCCCCAATCTCTCGATGAAGAGCTTGCCGTCCGGATTGAGCATGATCTCAACCACACTTGGATCCTCGAGTGCGACACAAAGGCGATCGCCGAGGGCATTCTGGAGTTTGCTGACCAGGCGCGCGAGTGAGCGATGGTGTGAGCTCATCATGTCTCACGCTGCCTTCTGTTTAGAGATGGCGAACGAAGAGCGATAGGTTTGTGGACGGAGAAGATCGAAGCTGGCGCGGTCGGCTGCGAGGACGCCAGCGACACTGTGTGTTTCATTGATCATTACCGGGGCGCCGAGGCGGCGCATTGGCCAGCCGGCGCGCTTGAGGATCCGCTCAAACCGGAGATCGGTTGCGGTCGCGATTTCGGAATAGCCGTTCAGCATGCACCACTCGACGATGCCGGCAAACATCGCCAAGGTCGCATTGTGAAGCGAGCCCCCTGCCCTCCCCTCGATGAAAGCAGTGTCGACGCAAAATCGTGAGCTTTCGATCATGCGTTGATGAGAGGCAAGGTGACCAGTGTGGAGGAGCTGTGGGAAGGGGCCTGTCGCAAATTTTCGGGCTTAACCGTATGTTGACCGTAGGCATGGAATTTGCCGCTTCGAAAGTTGCGGAGCGAGCCATGATTCTGAATACCATTGCCGAGAAGCTGAAGCGCCAGTCGAAAGATGATTTCAAAGGCAGGCATTTCGAGGCATGGCTGATTGTACAGGCAGTTGCCTGGTACTTGCGCTACCCGCTCAGCTATCGTGACTTGGAAGAGATGTTTCGCGAGCGGGGCTTTGAGGTCGATCATAGCACGATCAACCGCTGGGTATTGGCTTATGCGCCGATGATCGAAAAACGGCTGCGGCAGTTTCGGCGACCCCATTGCGGCTCGGTCAGAATCGATGAGACCTACGTCAAGATCCGCGGCAAATGGCGCTATCTGTACCGAGCCATCGATAAACACGGCAATCCGGTGGATTTCCTGCTGACCTCTAAGCGCGATCTCGACGCCGCCAAGCGGTTCTTCCGCAAGATGCTCAAAGATGAACCCTTGTTGTCGCCGAACAGGATCGGGACGGACGGGGCCAACACCTTCCCTTCAACGATCAAAACGTCGGTTGAAGATGGGCTTCTACATCCCGATCCCGTCCACTATGTCACCAAGCACCTCCAGCAAGGCATCGAAAGTGACCATTTCCGGGTAAAGAAAAACATGCCAAAGATCGGTGGCTTCCAATCCTTCAACACGGCGCGGCGAACCATCGCGGGTTTCGAGGCGATGCTGTGGTTGAGGAAAGGCTTTGGCTTTTCCGGCGGCTGGACTGTCAATGACCAGAACGATTTGCTTGCGCGCCTCTTCGGACTGCAAAAGGTTAACAAAGCATGAAAATGAAGATGCTCAGGGGAGAATCGCGCGCTCCGATAACGTTTGCGACAGGCCCAGTTCGGAGGTCGGACATCGCCCAAGTACTTCTTTACAGATCGAAGGCGCTATCCCGCGCCTGCGTCAATCAGAATTCCTCCCAGGACGCACCGGCGGCTACAGCGCCGCCGCTCAAGGCGTTTGCAAGTTTGGCAGTCATCTGACGGGCCGGTGAGGCAATGGGTCTGGACCTTGGGGGCGCCGATGACACCGAAGTAGGTCTTGCCCCGGCGACCGTAGTCGGATGTGTTTGCGCATGGCCAGGATGCGAGAGAGTGGCACCGATCTGGAACTGGCTCACAAGCCGAAACAGACTGTCGGCTTCCCTCGCGAGGCTGTGTGCGGCCGCTGTTGTTTCCTCAACCATGGCGGCATTTTGCTGCGTGCCCTGGTCCATGGTATTGACGGCCGTGTTGATCTCTTTGAGGCCGGTTGCCTGTTCCTTCGAGCTTTCTACGATCGCGGTTACATTGCCACTGACCTGCTGCACCTGTCCGACAATCTCCTGGAGCGCCTCGCCCGTCTGCCCGACAAGATTGACGCCGCTCTTCACATGCTCATTGGAAGCGCGGATGAGTTCCTTGATCTCCTTCGCCGCTTTGGCAGAGCGCTGGGCAAGCTCGCGAACTTCCTGGGCGACGACAGCGAAGCCCTTACCGGCCTCGCCGGCGCGGGCGGCTTCCACCCCGGCATTCAGAGCCAGCAGGTTCGTTTGAAAGGCAATCTCATCGATGACGCCTATAATGTTGCTGATTTCCGAGGATGACGCTTCGATCTTGCCCATGGCATCGACGGCATTGCGCACGACAGATCCGGACCGCTCGGCGTTGTCTCGTGTCTTTGCGACGAGATCGCCGGCCTCCTGGGCGCGATGGCTGGAATCGGCGACCGTGGTGGTGATCTCTTCAAGCGCAGCGGCCGTTTCCTCAACCGAAGCTGCCTGTTGCTCCGTCCGCTTGGCCAGATCGTCGGACGCGGAACGAATCTGTGCCGTCCCCGCCGCAATGCCGCTTGCGTTCTCGGCGACCGCCTGCATGGCCGAACGAAGCTTGTCGGTCGCACTGTTGAAGTCCAGGCGCAGCGTCTCAAGCGCGGGGATAAAGGCCGTTCCAACAGTCTGGGTCAAGTCGCCTCCGGATAAGGCTTTCAAAGCGGTGGCAAGTTGATCCACGTTGGCAACCCGCGCAGTGATATCCGTGGCGAATTTGACAACCTTGAACACTTTGCCGTTCATATCGAAAATCGGATTGTAGGAAGCCTGGATGTGAACCCGTTTGCCGCCCCTGCCGATACGCGTGAATTCGTCGGCGATGAAGTCGCCTCCGGCAAGCCGCTGCCAAAACCGCCGATACTCTTCTGAGCCAGTGTAGTCGCGCTCGCAGAACATTGAGTGATGCTTGCCTTGGATTTCGCTCAAGCTGTAGCCGAGGGTCGCCAGAAAGTTCTCGTTGGCAGTGATGATTTCCCCGGCCGGCGTAAACTCAATAACGGCCTGCGCACGCGACAAGGCATTGAGTTTACCCGCATCCTCCGCATTCTTTAGTTT
>NZ_JBFUFF010000180.1:0-7486 GCF_056403555.1 Rhizobium sp. P2_G2 | reverse complement strand
GCGCATCAGTCGGGGCTCAGCGATTTTACGCTGGCTTTCATGCAAGGCCAGGATTCACAGCTCGACGGGTCGGGCGCGGATGCCCATCTGAATCAGGGCGAGGTGCCGACGCTGAGCTGGGGCGGGCTCGATCCGGATGCGTTGTCGACGCAAAAGATTGCCCAGCAGGTCGATGCGATCCAGGCGGATGGCGGCACGGTGACGATCTCGTTCGGCGGTTTTGGCGGCCGCGACGTGGCTGTGATCGCCAACCAATATTCGGAGAACCTGCAGGATGGGCCGGATGATTATTCCAAGGCGCAGGCCGACCATACTGCGCTGAAGACGCTCACCTCAGAATACCAATCGGGGATCGATACCTATGGCGTCGACCATCTCGACTTCGACATCGAGCCGGACACGATCACGGGCGACGAGGGCGATCTCTACGATGTCGTTGCCGACAAGGCGGCCAACCATCTGCGCGATCTGGCGATCAACAAGCTGAAGGCCGCCAATCCCGATCTCCAGGTCAGCTTCACCATCGCCACCCAGCCGAACGGGCTGCCGCATGATACGAGCTATACCGGCGGCAATGTGCTCGGCATTCTCAAGCAGGCCAAGGCCGACCATGTCGATCTCGACGTCGTCAATATCATGGCCATGGACTATTTCACTGGCGAAAAGCATCCCGACATGGGGGAGAATGCGATCGATGCGGCCAAGGCGGTACACAAGCAATTGCTCAAGCTCGGCATGGACGACGTCAAGATCGCCATCACGCCGATGATCGGCCAGAACGACAATTGGCAGAACCCGAAGACCAGCGAAGTGTTCACGCTGGAAGATGCACGCGAAGTGACAGCCTTTGCCGCCAAGACGCCATGGATCACCGGCATCGGCATGTGGGAACTGCCGCGCGACATTGCAGCGACCAAGGACACGACCGATCACGAGCCGACGTCGCACAGAAGCGGCGTCATTCAGGATCAGTGGGAGTTCTCATCGATCTTCGATGGGATCGCACAGCATGCGGCGTCGCACGACGGATTCTTTTTCTGATGGCGAGCGGTGAAATGCCACTCCGGTGAATGCGTCTCAACCACAAAACAGCAAAAGCCGGCACATGGCCGGCTTTTCTACGAGTTCGAAATCCTTCAGTCGCGAATGATCACCTTGGTGCCGATGGTCACGCTGGCATAGAGGTGTTCGACATCCTCGTTGGCCATGCGGAAGCAGCCGGAAGAGGCGGCATGGCCGATCGAGAGCGGCTGGTTGGTGCCGTGGATGCGGAATTCGCTTGAGCCGAGATACATGGCGCGGGCACCGAGCGGGTTGGTGAGGCCGCCTTCCATCTTTTCCGGCAGGATATGACCCTTCTTGGCTTCGCGTTCGCGCATTTCCTTCGGGGGAGTCCAGGTCGGCCATTCGGTCATCGCGGTGACCGTCTCGGTGCCGGTCCAGTTGAAGCCTTCCTTGCCGATGGCGACGCCGTAGGAAATGGCGAGGCCCTTGGAGATCACGTGGTAGAGGCGACGCTCGGAATTGACGATGACGATCGTGCCGACGGGAACAGTGGGGTCGAAGGCAACCAGCTTGCGGCCGATCGGCGAAGTGTTGATGTCAGCCTTCTTCTTCGCCTTGACCGGCTTGTCGTCGCCGAGCAACTGCATCCAGCCCTGCTTGTTGGCGTTGGTCGACAGCGAGGCCAACTGTGCGTCGGTGTGGGTCTTTTCCTTGCCGAACAGCAGGAAGCCTGCATGGGCCGGAGCGGTAAACATCATGGCGGCGGTCAGCGAGGCGGCAAGGAATGCGATCATCTTGTTCATTTCAGTCTCTCCGTTCGGTTGGGGAGAGGGGCCGTTTTCGCCCTGGCCGCGCCTCATCCCGTTGTTCGATGGAGGTGTTGTAGACCGGGCAAGACGCGGTCGCTGTTTCCTTGGGAACATGGTTAATTTGAATAAAATTTGCGAGATTTACAGTGTGTCTGGCAATAGAGGCCCGCGCGCTTGGGATGGCGGACTGGCCTATGCGTCGGGCACGATCGCAACCACGGTGAGATCGGCGCGGTGGCGGAAACCGAGGGATTCATAAAGGCTTATCGCCGGTGCGTTGCCTGAGAAAGTATGCAGGTAAGGCGTGTCGCCCGCAGCCATGATCTGTTGCGAAACGAATTGCGACAATGCCCTGGCAAGACCGCGGCCCCTGAAATCCGGATGGACACAGACGCCGGACAATTCGACGAAGCCGGCTGTTTCAACCGTTCGCCCGCCATGGCGACGATCCTGCCATCATCCCGGATGCCCCAGAAAGCGCCGAGCGCCTGCGACTTCAACGTGAACGGGCCTGGTTTCGTCAATGTCGCCAGCGCAAGCATCTCTTCCGCATCCGGCCAGCCAAGGGGAACGATACGCGGATCGGCGATCGGATCGATCGGGTGCTCTAGGATCATCTGCACCAGCGGCGTGGTTGTTGCCGTACGAAAGCCGTTCGGAAGGCCGATCTGGCCTGTCTGGGCGAGGATCATCGGTTCGCCGGGGCGGGCAAGTGCCGCCAATGCTTCGAGACTTTCCGGTTCATCATCGGCAGTGGCGGCAAACGAGCTGACGCCAGGGCCATAGCGTCGCGCGAGACCGTTGCCGATTGCGAGTTCTGCATGGCGGGTGTCGAGAGCGCTCCAGCCCGGCCGGTCGAGTATGGAGGTCATATCCGTTGCTCCTTCTATGAAAGCCGCTGCGCTCTGATAGCGAGGGGTTGTTCGTCGAGGCCGTCCTCGATGGCGGCCAACTGGTCGAGAAATGGACCTTCCAAGTCGCCACAGAGGTCGCGGACTGCCGCATCTATCGCGGGCCAGACGGTTTTGGCGGCGCGTTCGATCAACTGCTCGCCCCCGGCGGAAAGATTGATGACACGCCGCCGCTGGTCGTCGGGCGCAGGCTCCGCGGTGAGCAGCCCCGCATCGACCAGCTGCATGACTGTCCGGGTCACGGCTGGCTGGCTGACGCCGAGCGCGTCTGCAAGCTCGCCGATCGTGAGCGGGCCGAGCTTGTCCACGGCCGCAAGATAGGGAAATTGGCTGGCAATGATCGTGACCCCATCGTGGCCGTCGATCAGCTTCTGTGTTTCGGCCTACAGCCTTTCGCCGAGCCGTTTCAGCCGCGTGCCGAGTGCCAGGTAGCCGAATGTGCGGACCACGTCGTTCATGAGGAGAAGCTCATAGCCATTTATATAACACGTTATATAAATGGCTATGGATAAGGTTGCAAGCGCCCGTTCGTGAAAATAAAAAAGCCGGCGAGAGGCCGGCTTAAGTGTGAGTGGAGTGTAGGCTTAATTATTTTTTATAAAGCAGCCAGCTCTTGGAAAGCTCTTTCTTCATTCCGTCCTCGAAGACCATGCAACAGTTGCGGCCATTGCTCTTGGCGGCATACAGCGCCACATCGGCTTTCTGATAGAGTTCCTGCGGGTTCTCGGCTTCGGCGGCGAGGCAGAGGCCGAGTGACAGCGTTACCGGACCGTAGTTGACGCCGGTCTTGGAGTTCTTGAACGGCGTCGACTCCAGCGAACGGCGGACGCGTTCGGCCACCGACGCCGCTTCCTCCACCGAGGTGTTTTCCAGGATGATGGCGAATTCCTCACCGCCGGTGCGGGCGACGAAGACGTCCTTGCGGACATTGGACCTGATGACATTGCCGACAGTGGCGAGGATCTTGTCGCCGACCGGATGGCCGAACGTGTCGTTGATTTTCTTGAAATGGTCGATATCGCCGAGGATCACCGTCGTCGTGTTGCGACCGAACTGGTTGTTGAACACGGCGGCAAGCCGCTCGTCGAAGGCGCGGCGGTTGAACAGGCGGGTCAGCGAGTCGGTGTTGGCGATGCGCTTATATTCTTCGAGTTCCTTGCGGACGTCCTCCATCTCGCGCGACTTCGTCTCGATGCCGTCGGCGGTCACCTGGTTGCCGACCATCTTCGAATCGGTCGCGTCGGAGAGCAGAGTGATGGCGCTGTTGAGCAGGTCGGCGCTCGCCGCGCTCTTGGAAGTAATTCGCGAATAGGTGTCGCCAAGCAGCTTGTTGTAGCTTTCGAGCGAGGTGTGCTCCTGCCGGAGCAGCGTGACCAGGCCTTCGAGATCCTTGAGCATCTTGGAATGGGCGCTGTCGACGACATTGGCCTGCTGATGGCCGAAATATTGTGCGCCGATGGCGTCCAACTCTTCCTGCGTCGCGCGCGTGCCAAGCGCCGCCAGTTCCTTGGTCAGCTTCGGGTTGGAGCCAATATAGGCTTCATAGAAGAGCTCATAATTGCGGGGAATCGGCGAGACACCCATCTGGCGCATGGCATAGGTCACCTGTGCGGCAATATCCGGCACCTGCACCTTTTGCTGAGGCTGCGCCATGTTCATCAGTGAGCTCCCTAACATCCATGCCCACCGTTTGTTTTAGCGCTCAAGTATTGGGAAACGGTTAATGTTGGGTCACTTCGAAAGAGGAAAAGCAGGCAATTCAATGTTTTGAGTTCGTACTTAAGCACAGATTCGACTTGATCCGAGACAAAAATGATATTTGTCATGTCGATTCCAGCCCCTTTGGACAGGCGCCATGCCCCACCATGATAGTGGGGCTGGCCCTGGCGTCAGAACTATTCGAGGTTCAATTCCTTGAAGAAGTCATTGCCCTTGTCGTCGATGACGATGAAAGCGGGGAAATCCTCGACTTCGATCCGCCAGATCGCCTCCATGCCAAGCTCGGCGTATTCCACCACTTCGACCTTCTTGATGCAGTCCTTGGCAAGCCGCGCCGCCGGGCCGCCGATCGAGCCGAGATAGAAGCCGTGATGGGTGGCGCAGGCTTCACGCACTGCCCGCGACCGGTTGCCTTTGGCGAGCATGACCATAGAGCCGCCGAAGGACTGGAACTGGTCGACATACGAGTCCATGCGTCCGGCGGTGGTGGGGCCGAAGGAGCCCGAGGCGTAGCCGGCAGGGGTCTTTGCCGGACCGGCATAGTAGATCGGATGGTTCTTGAAATAGTCCGGCATGCCTTCGCCGGCTTCGAGGCGGGCGCGGATTTTCGCGTGCGCCAGGTCGCGGGCGACGATGATCGGGCCGGTGAGCGACAGCCGGGTCTTGATCGGATATCTCGTCAGTTCGGCGAGGATTTCCGCCATCGGCCGGTTGAGATCGATCTTGACGACATCATCGTCGAGATGGCGATCCTCGACCTCCGGCAGGAATTTCGACGGGTCGGTTTCCAGCGCTTCGAGGAAGATGCCGTCCCTGGTGATCCTGCCCTTGGCCTGGCGGTCGGCGGAACAGCTGACGCCGAGCCCGATCGGCAGCGAAGCGCCGTGGCGGGGCAGGCGGATGACGCGCACGTCATGACAGAAATACTTGCCGCCGAATTGCGCGCCGACGCCGAGGCTCTGCGTCAGCTTGTGGATTTCCTTTTCCATTTCGACATCGCGGAACGCGTGCCCGCCTTCAGAACCTTCGGTCGGCAATTCGTCGAGATAGTGGGTCGAAGCGAGCTTCACCGTCTTTAGGTTCATCTCGGCTGAGGTGCCACCGATGACGATGGCAAGATGGTAGGGCGGGCAGGCCGCGGTACCGAGCGACAGGATCTTGTCCTTGAGGAAAGCGACCAAACGGTCATGCGTCAGAAGCGACGGCGTGCCCTGGTAGAGATAGGTCTTGTTGGCCGAGCCGCCGCCCTTGGCGACGAACAGGAATTCATAGTCATCCGTGCCTTCCTCATAGATGTCGATCTGGGCCGGCAGATTGTTCTTGGTGTTCTTCTCTTCGAACATCGAAATGGGCGCGAGCTGCGAATAGCGCAGGTTCTTCTTGAGATAGGCGTCCATGACGCCGTGGGCGAGCGCTTCGTAGTCGCCGCCTTCGGTCCAGACGCGGCGGCCCTTTTTGCCCATGATGATCGCGGTGCCGGTGTCCTGGCACATCGGCAGCACGCCGCCGGCGGCGATATTGGCGTTCTTCAGCAAGTCATAGGCGACGAAGCGGTCATTGGCGGTGGCTTCCGGGTCGTCCAGGATCGACGCGAGCTGCTTCAGGTGATCGGTGCGCAGCAGATGATTGATGTCGGCGAAGGCGGTTTCCGCGAGCAGCCGCATGCCTTCCGGCTCGACGGTCAGGATGTCCTGGCCCTTGAATGTGTCGACGGAGACGTAGTCGGAGGTGAGCTTGCGGTAGGACGTCCTGTCCTCGCCGAGCGGAAAGAGATCACCGGCCATGGGAAAGCCTTTCGAAGGGTTCGGGATGGCCGTGGTTTTAGGGACATCAAGGGCGGATTGCAATGATTCTAAAGGCGGCAGACGGGCGCAGGCAACGGAGAGGCAGTCTGACTATTCTTGGGTGTATCGGCTGGCGGTCTTCTCGCGGTGTACCGATTGACGTAAAGCAATTTCATCAAAGCAATCGCAAGGAGCTACAGCATGCGCGCCTTCCTGCTTTCCGTTGTTTCTGCCGCGGCGATCACCGCGATTTCTTCCACCGCCTTTGCCTGGAGCTGCGTCGCCACCGCCAGCGATGGCGCCCAGGGCTGGAGCAGCAACTATGCCAATGAAAAGGCGGCCGAGAGCCGGGCCATACGGGAATGCCAGAAATACGCCAACACTGACGATTGCGAAGTTCAGCAATGCGTGCCCGATAACGGCAAATCCTGAGCGCGCCTCGGGCGCTCCGCCGCTCCGATCTGTTGAGATCCCGCAACAATTCAATGCTGCGGGAGCCTTTGTGAGTTGTGGATCACATATCAGGTGTTGTCGGACTTCAACTTTCCTGCCGTCGCCCAGGCATCTTTTGCCACTTCCGTGATGATGATTTCGACCGACTCCGGTGGGCATACGAGGGTTTCGGCGACGACCTTCGTCGCCTCGCGGACGAAATTCCGCTTCTGCTCAGGCGTCCGCCCCGGATGCATCTCAAGTCTCAATATCGGCATGTCAATCTCCATAGGAACAGCCCAGGTCGGGCGCTTCGGAGTGTTCTACAGACTGATCTCGAGATAAATAGCGCGACGGGATGTTCATTCAGAACCCAGAGGTTAGGAATTATGGACAAGCTGGCCGGTATGGAAATGTTTGTCAGGGTTGTGGAACATGGCAGCTTTGCTGCCGCCGCCGATATCAGCGACGTATCGCCGACGATGGTCGCCAAGCATGTGCGGTTGATCGAGCAGCGCCTGGGCGCGCGGCTGCTTCACCGCACCACGCGTCGTCACCAACTCACCGAGGTCGGCAAGCTCTATTATGAGCGCTGCAAGGCGGTTCTGGCGGAGATGGCTCTCGCCGAAGCAAGTGCATCGGAGCTCCAGGCGAGCCCACGCGGCCAATTGCGCCTGGTTGCTCCCGTCAGCTTCGGCAGCGAGAAGCTCGTGCCCGTGATTGCCGGATATCTGCGTGAAAATCCGGATGTCAGCATTGACTTGACGCTGGACAATCGCGGCCACGATCTGATCGGTGAAGGATACGAGCTCGGCATCCATATCGG
>NZ_JBFUFF010000179.1:0-7565 GCF_056403555.1 Rhizobium sp. P2_G2 | reverse complement strand
GGCTGGTGCGGCACGATCCGCTTCGTCTTCAAGAGCCCGGTCCGCAAGGGCCATCAACGCCAGAACTGGTTCGTCGGCATTCAGCGCCTCGATTTCCAAGATGCAGATATGCAGACGACAATCGACGCAAAAGACCTTCGGTTCGAAACCCTGCGCGCCGGCGGTCCTGGCGGCCAGCATCAGAACACCACAGACAGTGCCGTGCGGGCAACCCACATTCCGACCGGCATCACCGTCGTCTGCCGCGACGAACGCTCGCAGCACCGCAACAAGGCCAAGGCGATCCAGCGGCTGCAGACCATCCTCGATCTCATGGCGGTCCGCCGCGAAGAGGAGGACAAGGCTGCACTGTTCATGGCGAGCAAGGACCTGGAGCGTGGCAATGCGGTGAAGACATTCCGTCTGTAAGACAGAGACAAGGAGATATTTCGATGACCGAATATGTGAAGATGCGCATCACCAACTCGCATGTCTATTTCGTCAGCGGCCCCTTCAGCCAATGGCACCCGTCGCCCTTCTCAGCGAACCTGCCCGTTGTCCTTGGAACCGGCGGAACGGCGGACCTGGCGCCTTCTGAGCAGCGCATGCAGTTTTCCCATGCGGAACAGGCGATGATGGCTGCGAAGGCCAGCGTTTTCGGAGACGACGAGACGCTGGTCGCGATCATGGCCGCACCGACTCCGAAGGAACAGAAAGAGCTCGGCAGGAAGGTCCGCAATTTCGACACGACCGTCTGGAGCGCCGCCGCCTATCGCATCGTCTGCATCATGAATTTTGAAAAATTCAAGGCAAATCCTGACCTCAAGGATCGGCTCCTCCGAACCGAGACCCGCCACCTCGTCGAGGGCGCCTGGTACGACCGCATCTGGGGCGTCGGGCTTTCCTGGGATGATCCGGCGATCAACGACGAGACCAACTGGCAGGGCAGCAATTGGCTCGGCGAGGCGCTGATGGCGGTCCGGACGGAACTTGCCGGTGGCGATGCTGATCGGGACGCATGGACAATCGCACGTTTCCAAGAGACGCCGCCGTCACGATGACGGCAGCAGTTCAGAAGAAATGGATGTTTGCCAGGCGGTAAAGAAACAGATCCCAAAGCCAGAGGCAGGAACGGTTGATCGCATGGGCAACCACTCCGGACGTCCCCGGAACCAACAGCATAGCCGCCCAGCCACCGATAACTGTACCGACGACATAGTTGCGCAGGTTCCTTGGGCTGTCGAGCTTGTAATAACCGGCATCGTCATATTCCGTGCCGAACAGCCGATCGCCAAGATTGTAGCCACTGCTGACCAGCATATCCATCCAAGGCTTGTCGGAAAGGCGATCAGGCAGCACGTTGAAGACGGCGCGACAGACATGGCTGAATGCGCCCAGCATAGCCAGCAGAATGCCCGCAACGATGTAGTGCCAGAGATAGGCTTGCGCGATCATGTCTCGTCCTTCACAGCCATGATAGCGTCGAGCCGATAAGCGCCGCCTAACGCTCGGATCACAATTTTAACGAAAGCAATAGCGCGGAAAATCGTGAGAAACAGGGTGCCTCATATAGCGCTCGCGTGCATGAGCGTGTATCCGTAAGGGATTGAACCAAGACGGATTCCGCCCATGGCTGAAAGCAGGATTACTGAAGACCTTTTCACCCTCCGCGATTATTGGCGCTACGCGATTTCCCGCTTCCGATCAGCCAATCTGAGCTTCGGCCACGGCACCTCGACGGCCGGCGACGATGCAGCCTTCCTGATCCTCGATTCGCTCGACCTGCCGATCGACACGCTCGATCCCTTCCTCGACGCCCGGCTGACATCGGCCGAGCGCAGGCTGATTGCCGACCGCATCGAGGCGCGCGTCACCACGCGAAAACCGTCGGCCTATCTCACCGGCCGCTCCTATATCCAGGGCATCCGCTTCCTCGTAGACGAACGGGTGATCGTACCGCGCTCGTTCATCGGCGAGATCCTGTTCTCCGAATATGACGGCGAGGAAGACTCGCTTTACCTGCCCGACCGTTTCAGCGTCGAAAGCGTGGTCGACATCTGCACCGGCTCCGGCTGTCTCGCGGTGCTCGCCGCCGGCTTGTTCCCCAACGCCGAAGTCGACGCCGTCGACCTCTCGGCCGACGCACTTGAAGTCGCCAAGCTCAACCTCGCCGAGCACGAGGTCGAGAACCGCA
This sequence comes from Rhizobium sp. P2_G2, assembly GCF_056403555.1. Taxonomy (NCBI): domain Bacteria; kingdom Pseudomonadati; phylum Pseudomonadota; class Alphaproteobacteria; order Hyphomicrobiales; family Rhizobiaceae; genus Rhizobium; species Rhizobium sp. P2_G2. The sequence goes on along the minus strand of NZ_JBFUFF010000179.1, from coordinate 5,392 downwards.
TCACGCTCCACAAGGGCGATCTCTTCGCACCGCTCAAGAACAAGAAATATGACCTGATCATCACCAATCCGCCCTATGTCGGCCACGAGGAAATCGCCGTGCTGCCGGAGGAATACCAGGCTGAACCTGCCATGGCCCTCGACGGAGGCGAAGACGGTCTCGACCTCGTCCGCCGCATCCTCGCCGAGGCGCCAAAACACCTCAATCCCGGCGGCGGCATGATCTGCGAGATCGGCACCGGGCGGGAACTCTTGGAGGAGGAGTATCCGGATCTGGAATTCTTCTGGCTAGATACCGCGGAGTCGCAGGGCGAGGTATTCTGGATCACCGCTGAGGGGCTGGGGGTTGGGTCGAAGAGCCCGAAGAAGAAGTGAGTGCGAGGCTCGGTCGCGCAGAAGAATCGTACACTTCGCACTACGTGACGTAGTCGCACGTTCGCCCTTGCTCTCTGTCGCTCGCAAACAATGCGTAGGAGTCTGTATATGGATCATCGGCGAAAAGATGAGGCAGCGATCTGGGATCTGATCAACGACACCTTTTTAAAGATGAGCTTTCCACAAAAAAGGGTATGGGAGCGCGTCAAAATCTTCCCAGAAAAATGGTCATATGAACCGAAGCCGAATTTGAAGAAAAAAGTGTGGGTCGTGGGCATCATCGGCAAGCAGGCTGTTTGGTACGATGACGTTTTCGATGAAATGGACGATGACTTCTGCGTTTCAGATTACGAACGATACGGTCAAATCGGAACATTTTGCGGCGGAAAGCCCTGTAATATGAGTCTCGAGGAGAATATCGAACTCCTGCGGCTGAGAATGACCGATCCCAATTACAGCTGAAATCCCTACTCCTCCGGCTCCGCCGTAAACATCAGCGGAAAGCCCGCATCCTTGGCATAGTCCATCGCCTCCTTGACCTTGGTCTCCGCGATGTCCTTGGTATACACCGCCACCACGCACGAACCCTTCTGATGCGCGGTGATCATGATGTGGTAACCGGCGGATTCCCCGGTCTTGAACACCGCCTGCAGAATCATGATGACAAATTCGCGCGGCGTATAATCGTCGTTATAAAGGATCACTTTATAGAGTTTTGGCTTTTCGACCTTCGGCTTGACCTTGGTCTTCGGGACGAGGACGTCGTTGTCGGCCATCGGTAAATCTCCGATGAATGGGCACTGGGATGTTGGCGAGGACATGAGCGGGCGTTCCATCCACGCTCCGCAAGGCCTTATATTGCATCGCGAGAGCCGCATTTTCAAGATGCTGCGCCGATATCTCCTTGACCTCTTGCGCCGCATTGCCCATAGGCAACGGCAAGAAAATCAGAGATGACCGGACCGATCCATGGGTTTTGAATGCGGAATCGTCGGGCTGCCGAATGTCGGCAAGTCCACCCTCTTCAACGCGCTGACGCGCACGGCGGCGGCGCAGGCGGCCAACTATCCGTTCTGCACCATCGAGCCGAATACCGGCGAAGTGGCGGTGCCCGATCCGCGCATGCAGAAACTCGCCGCGATCGCGCACTCCAAGGAAATCATCCCCACCCGCATCTCCTTCGTCGACATTGCCGGTTTGGTGCGCGGCGCATCCAAGGGTGAAGGCCTGGGCAACAAGTTCCTCGCCAATATCCGCGAGGTCGACGCCATCGTGCACGTGCTGCGCTGCTTCGAAGACCCTGATATCACCCATGTCGAAGGCCGCATCGATCCGGTCGGCGACGCCGACACGATCGAGACGGAATTGATGCTCGCCGACCTCGAAAGCCTCGAGCGCCGTGTCGAGCAGACCCGCAAGCGCGCCACCGGCAAAGACAAGGACGCGACGGCGACGCTGCCGGTCATGGAAGCAGTCGTCAAGCTGCTTAACGACGGCAAGCCGGCCCGCCTGTTGCTCCGGACGCTCGCGGCAGACGAGATTGCCATCCTCAAGGGCCTCAACCTCCTGACCTCGCATCCAGTGCTCTATGTCTGCAATGTCGCCGAGGCCGAAGCCGTCACCGGCAACCAGCATACCGAGGCCGTCGCCAGGATGGCCAAGGATCAGGGCGCGGAATGCGTAATCATTTCCGCGGCCATCGAATCCGAAGTCGCCCAGCTTCCGGATGAAGAGTCCAAGGAATTCCTCGCAGCACTCGGTCTCGAAGAGGCCGGCCTAGACCGCCTGATCCGGGCCGGCTACCACCTGCTCGACCTGATCACCTATTTCACCGTCGGCCCGAAGGAAACCCGCGCCTGGACGATCGTGCGCGGCACCAAGGCGCCGCAGGCCGCCGGCGTCATCCACACCGACTTCGAACRCGGCTTCATTCGCGCCTTCACCATCGGCTATGAAGACTATATCGCCTATAATGGCGAAACCGGCGCCAAGGAAGCCGGCAAGGCGCGTGACGAAGGCAAGGAATATGTCGTCGCTGACGGCGACGTGATCCACTTCCGTTTCAATACCTGAGTTGGACTGCGGCGCGTTTCGCAGAGCACCGTGAAGATTGCTACGCGCCGCGCCCCGGCCCCTTCGGCAGCCACCGCCATGTCAGCAGCAGGATGCCACACACAATCAAGATGGCCTCGAAGACCGGCGCCGTAACGCAGCGATTGACGCCAAGGGGAAGCGCGGCCAAAGCAGACGCGAGCACGATCGACTTCCTGTGTGTGAAGAGCGAAAGCACCAACCCCGCCAAGATCAACACCACAATCCCGCCAATCGCAACATATGTCGAATTGAGGTCGCAATTCGCCTGAAGGCTAATGCCAACGCCGGGGAAAAGACCGAATGCCATCAGCGGCAACGCGTAGAGATAGTAGACGTCTGCCATCACCGCTTGCGACCCGTTCCCCTTGCTGCCGAAATCCATCGCCAACGCCGTCACAAAAAACGGCCCTGCGATCAGCATCATTTCCACAGGCATCATCCAATACCGATAGACTTCAAGCGCTATGCTGAAGCCGTGGACTCGTCCATGCGGCACCCAGATCAGTCGCCAAATCTCGAATGGAAGGCAGACAATGACCGCCAATGCGAGAAAGTGGGAGAGTGCGCGAAGAGAGACAAACTGATAGCGCATATTCAGCAGTACGACGACCAGGGCTTCGACAGCAAACTGAATCTCAGAGTCGAATCTGTTCACAGGCGGAGGCAATAAGTCAAAGTAATACGATGGGGCGAGGAAGAAGAAGGCGACGTGGAAGAGCACCGTGTTGAGATATTCCGCCATGGACCCGTCGAGATCAGTTCTTCTGACGATTTCGAGGTTGAGTACCAACAAAAGCGTGGCAGCAAGAAAAGCTTCATTCATTCTGGCGATCGCAAACGCCACGATGCAAACAACGGCGACCAGCACATAGCCAAGATGCGACCGCGTTATCCGGCCAAGACCACTCCTAATCCGAACTTCCATTAAGCCCCTCCCCACGACCTCAGAAGCAGCAGAATTAAATCGCATCGTGCAGATATTGTGGCGGCGTAGCGAAAGGCGAAGCTGAATTCCGATTGCAAGGCCGTAACATCTCTTCAGCTTCAAGACAGGCTGTGGCGCTATTGGCATAGTCCAACGGAGGTCCTGCATGTCGGCCAAGCCCATTCTTTCCATCTGCGTTCCATCGCGCAACCGGCAGATTTACTTCCAGGAAGCGATCAAATCGCTCACCGCCTGCCCACGCAACGACGTCGAATTCGTGTTTGCCGACAATTCCGACAATCCGGCGGTCATGGATGGCTTCATGCGAGCCTTCGCTGGAGATCCGCGCATCCGCTACCTTCCCTCGCCGCCGGAGACGCTGGCGATGATGGACAATTGGGAGCGCGCGCTCGAAGCCGCGACCGGCCGGTTCGTATCCTTCATCGGCGACGACGACTTCATCGATCCCGAGCTTGCTGGCTTCCTTGCCAATCTGGAACGACAGATCGATGCCGATGCGATCTGCTGGACCGGACCGAATTACATCTGGCCGACCGAAGGCTCCCGGCCGCATATCATCTCGATCAGCCTCAACACCGGTGTCACGCTGCTTGACCGCAAGCGGCTGATGCGCAGGGCCTTCCTTTGGGAGGATTGCAGCCATGTGCCGCTCAGCGGCTGTTCGATCTATCATGGCGCGCTGTCACGCCGCCTGCTCGACCGGATTCGCAAGCTGGGCAATGGCCGCTATTTCGAATTCCCGGTCGTCGACTATGAGATGGCCTTCAAGGCGATCCTGTTCGGCGAGACCTTTGTCCATGTCGCCCGCCCCTTCTCCGTGCTGGGCGCCTGCCCAGAGTCGAATTCGCGCGCCATCGGCAATGTCGAGGCCGAGAGAAAGAGCCAGGAAGTGTTCAACAGCGAACTCGGCCGCGATCTGAACCAGGACGCGTGGAAAGCGGACATGCCGTTCGAGACCTGGCACGGCATCAGCGCTTGCATTTATGTCATCCAATATTGGCTGACGCGCCGCTACGGCATCACACATGAGGGGTTCGAACAGAAGCTCGTCGGTGCATTCGCTGCCAATTGCAGTCTTTTCCGCACGGAAGCGGAGTTCGAACTGGTCGCAGGGCGGTATCGGGAGGCGATCGCCATCTGGCAGGACGGTCGCTATCTCGAATATTTCAACCCGGTCTTCACGCCGCGTCCTGCCCCCTCCGACGCACCACGTTTCACCGGGATCAAGCCCAACGGCACGCTTGTGTTTTTCGATGACATTGCCGGCATCCAGACGCCGGGCGAACTCTTTCAGCTCTGTTCCAGCCTGCTGATCCGTCCCGGTGACATCGAGATCGACCTACGCCGATCGGTGGATCAGGACAGCCAGGCCGAGCCCGATTCCAAAGCGGCCTGAACGGCTTTAGCTCCGCATGGGTGGAACCACTGCCTGCACAGGTTCGGGCAGCACGCCGAGCACGAAGCGGCGCAAGGGCTGCCAGCCGATGCCGAGGCTGAGCACGATAATGCCCACGGCAAGCAGGACCACGAATGCCATCGTATCGGTGGAGGACACCAGCCTCTCGAAGCCGCCTTCCGTGAGGATCACCTTGAAGGCATAACCGAAGGACAGCAGCCCGGAGGTGACGAAGGCGCGCCGATCCAGGACCACGCCGATCATCATCATAGCCAGAACTGCGACAACGATCACGACGGCCTGAAGGAGGTTGGTGTTGGCCGAGATCGTGCTCGCCGTCCCCTTGAGATAGATGCAGGCCATGATCGTGTAGAGGATGGCCGGCGCCGCGGCGAGATGCATCCAGAAGGCCACATCCGATCGCCGTGTCACCCTCGATCGATCGGCAAAATCGAAGCGCAGCGCCGTGCCGAACACCAGCGCGGCAAAGACACCGAGGAAAGCGGCATAGGCAATCGGAGCATCGAAGAATTTCTCGATCTGTCCGTGGATGATAACCAGTATCGCCAGGCTAAACACGGC
>NZ_JBFUFF010000178.1:0-7570 GCF_056403555.1 Rhizobium sp. P2_G2 | reverse complement strand
CGACAGCATCACGCTCAAGGCGACGCAGCTCGCCAGCGTCACTGCGGACGATTTCATCYTCGGATGATCAGCGCCGATGACGCAGACATGTCCGCACCTATGCCGACAGGGCACAGCAAGGACCAGGGAACCGGCCGCGCCTCAGGGCGCGGCCTTCACGGATAGGCCGATGCTGTCGATATCGGGCATGTCGAAAATCACCGGCTCGGGTCCAATGGCGACCGTAGGGCCGGCCTCAAGCGGGCCGGAGCATAGCCGGGAGGCATGCAAGATGCGCCCGCCTGGCGACGACACGGTCGCCGAGAAATTCCCACTGCGCGTCCAGGCGACGACACGAACACCCTTCTCGGTCGCCAACTGGACGAAGAACACATTCGGGAACGGTCGTTCCCGGCGATAGCCGCGAGACGCCTTGATCATGCTCATGACATTGCGGACGGCACAGGCAGCCGGCTTGGGACGGTAGTCATAGGTATAGAGACCGAAATTGTCTTCCAGCTCAGTGGTATTCTGCCCTTGGTCCTTGAGCTGGTAGATCCAGGCGCCCTTGACCCAGGGCGTAGCCGCTGACCATAACAGGAATTGGGCGATATTGTCCGCCGCTGCCTGCTTGCTGATGACACAGCCAGAAACCGGCGTGGGCCAGCCGAATTCCGTTACATAGACGGGGATTTCGGCTCCTGTTCCGAGCTTGCCGAGCACGTCGTGCAATGCATCCAACTGGCCGATCGCTTGCGTCGCGGTGCGGTCATCCAGATTGGCTTCGCAGTGATTATAGAGATGGACGGAAAGCCCTGTGCCGCCTCGAAGCGCCTCCTGTTGCACGATTGCTTTCGTCCACAGCCAATCCTTGTCGATGCCGACGGCGCCCACGAGAATCGGACTTTGCGGCAATGCCGCCGTCAGCGCGGGAACTGTCGCCTTCGCGAGCGCGGTGTAATTGACGGCAGCGCGCGGGTCGCTCGCCTGTCCCGGCCCAACGAGCCAGTTCCTGGGGGTGGTGGCCGGTTTGGCATTCATGATCCATTCGTTCCAAACCTCGAACATCGGATTGAAACGCTGCGTGGCGCGCGCCGCCTGGACGGCAAAATCGGCAAATGCCGCGCGCGAGGCATCGTCGAGCGGCGGCGACCCTTCGAACTTGCGCGGCGCAGTCAGGATGATAAGCGGCCGCAGGCCTGCCATTTCCAGGAAATGGAAAAGTGGTTGCGGATGATAGTCACGATGCGCGAAATCCGATTCGACGAATGCCATCCATGGCAGGTCGTCGCGATAAGAATCGACACCAAGTTCCTTCAGGCGGGCGGCGCTCTTGTCGGGATCATATCCGAAGTCGGCGCCGAGGCCGAAATGCACGCCGACGCCGACGATCAACCTGTCCGGACGGGCGACAGGCGACTGCCGATCGAAGGTCAGTGTCTTCGTTTCTGCAGACGATGCACTGTCGCTGCATTGGGTCAACAGGGTGAGCGACGCCAAGAACAGCGTCGACAGAAGCACGGATCGCATCTTCGCCTCCTCTTTTTTGCAGGCCTATCGGCGTGCGAAGGCTAAGCGGACTTTCGTCGGCAAGCCAACGATTCATCCGCTTAGAGTGCTTTATTTTGGCGCAGGTTCTTGTCGGAAAACCGTGGAGCACTTTTCCGGAACCTGTCTATTTTGTCGCAGGTTATTGCCGGAAAACCGCGGAACACTTTTCCGGAATCTGCTTACTGTGCCGGATAGGTCTCCTCATACCATTCCACGAAGCGGCGCACGCCCTCTTCGATCTCGATTTCCGGCTTGAAACCGGTCAAGGCCACCAGAAGATCAGGCGCCGCATAGGTCCGGGGAACGTCGCCGGGCTGCATGGGCAGCATGTTGCGAATTGCCGGCTTGCCCAGGATCGTCTCGATGGTCTCGACGAACCGCATCAGCTCGACTGGCTGGCCACCGCCGATATTGACGATGCGGAACGGCGCATGTGGGGAAAGAGTGTCTGCCGCCGTCTCCGCCGAGACACGATTGGCTTGCGCGGGAGGCACTGCCATCAGCCTGACGATGCCGTCGATCAGGTCGTCGATATAGGTGAAGTCGCGGCTCATCCTGCCTTCGCCATAAATGTCGATCGGCCGGCCGGCACGTATTGCCTGAACGAATTTGAACAGCGCCATGTCCGGCCTGCCCCAGGGACCGTAGACGGTGAAGAAACGAAAGGCGGTGGTCGGCACGCCGAAGAGATGGGCGTAGCTATGCGCGATCAACTCCATGGATTTCTTGGTCGCCGCGTAGATCGTCATCTGCTCGTCGGCCTTGTCGCTCTCGGCGAATGGTATCTTTTCATTGGCGCCGTAAACCGACGACGTCGACGCCAGAAGCAGGTGTTTCGGCTGCACTTCCTTGGCGAGCTCGATGATGTTGAACGAGCCGACAAGGTTCGAATCGACATAGGATCTGGGGTTCTCGAGGCTGTAGCGAACGCCGGCCTGAGCGGCGAGGTGCACGATGACATCCGGCTCGGCGGCAGTAGCAGCCGCTTGGAGGGCTGCCTTGTCCTCCAACATCCCGATGAATGGCCGAAAACCGTTGGAACGGGCGAGAATCGCGTGGCGCTTCTCCTTCAGGCTGATATCGTAATAGTTCGTCATCCCGTCAAAGCCGACGACGAAATGGCCGTCGTCAAGCAGCCTTTTGGCGAGGTGAAATCCGATGAAGCCAGCCGTTCCAGTGATAAGATATCGCATCTTGTTCTTTCCAGTTTGGGGTCAGCAACTGACCACGTTTACCGCAAATGTATTTGCCTCTCGAATGCGACGTGACAGCGTAGTAAGATAAGAAACGTGTCACGCTGCACCAAGCGATCCTGTGGAAATCGAGATGCGCAAATTCACAGCGCTTTGACCGCGGCGAACGAGGTCGGACGCTGCATTGGCTTGCCAATCTCTTCATTGCGAAGTCTCACGCAAGGCGATTTCTAATGTGGGGCTGTTCTAGCGCGGTTGGACGACGGTAAAAAGAGGTAAAATTGTGCATCGCAAAAAAGTCATTTTGTTTCTGTTGCAATGCACGCGAAAAAAATCTAGTTGAATCGGGTGCCTGGCTTAAGACATGGGTATCTCTGCGCGAACTCCTTCTCGCGATTGCGAAATTCTTTGAACCATGTCACAGTTTGACCACCGGCTTCGGCCTACTCTCTCAGCGATGGCCCGCGAGGAATGTCGATGAACTACAGATTTGACAAGATCGACACAAAGGTAGAGCAGCCGCTCGCAGTGGAAGAAGGATTCTTCGACTTCGAGTATGTGCTCGCGGTCCTGCGACGCCAGTGGCGCGTGGTCTTTCTCGCCGTTGTCCTAAGCGTGGCATTCGCCATTCTCTACCTTGTGACGGCCGTGCCAAGGTTCACTGCCTCGGCCAGCCTGCTGATCGATACCGGCAATCAGCAGATCGCCGATCAGTTGTCGACCATTACCGGCGTGTCGCAAGATGAGACCTGGGTTCTCAGCCAGGTGGAACTGCTGAAGTCGGACCGGATTGCCCGCGCCGTCAGCGAACGCCTCGACCTCAAGGACAATCCCGTTTTCATGACGGAGAAGCTAGGGCTCTTCCGTGCGATATTCGAAGCGATTCGCAATGCTGTCAGCATTTCGAGCTGGCTCAAGGATAATCAGGTTCCAACGCCTGAGCGCATTCAAGAGGAGATCGTGTGGGCGTTGCAGGCAGATGTGACCGTGACGCGAATCACCGGGACATATGTACTGGAATTGGACTACGCGTCCGTCGACCCGCAGCTCTCTGCGAAAGTCGCCCAGGCATTTGCGGACGCCTATCTCACCGACCAGCTCGATTCCAAATATGAGGCGACCCGGCGCGCCGGCGACTGGCTGCAGAATCGCATCAGCGAACTCCGCGATAAGTCGCTGCAATCCGATCTTGCCGTGCAGAAGTTCCGGGCCGACAAGGGCCTGATCACGACTGATGGCCAGTTGATCAGCGAGCAGCAGCTCCAGCAGATCAACAGCCAGTTGGTCGTGGCGAAATCCGACCGTTCGGCCGCCGAGGCCAAATACCAGCGGATAGAGACGATCATCAATTCGGGCGACATGCAATCCGCCGTGGCCGAATCTCTCGACAGCACCGTGATCAATGACCTCAGGACCAAATATCTGGAGGCATCGCGCAAGGACGCCGACATCGAGAGCAGATTGGGCGCAAAGCATGTCCAGGCCGTGCGTCTGCGTACCGAAATGAGCGAATACCAGCGATTGATGTTCGAGGAACTCGGGCGCATTGCACAGAGCTATCGCAGCAATGTCGAAGTGGCGCGCAGCCGTGAAAAGAACCTCGAGGAGCAGGTGGCGAGTGCAACTGGGGTAAGCGCGACAGCCAACGACGCCCAGGTGCAATTGCGCGAGCTCGAACGCGAAGCCGATACCTACAAGAAGCTCTATGAGACCTTCCTGCAGCGCTATCAGGAATCGGTGCAACAGCAATCCTTCCCCGTGACGGAGGCACGCGTGATTTCTTCGGCCGTTGTGCCGGATTACCCGTCGTCCCCCAAAAAACCTCTGATCGTTGCGCTCGGCGTCTTCTTCGGCCTGATGTGCGGCGCCTGTATCGGTGCGTTCCGAGAGTACCGCGATCGCTTCTTCCGGACCGGCGAGCAGCTTCGGGAAACGCTTGGCCTCGAACCTCTGGGTACAATTCCGCAGGTCAAGCTGGCGCCTGGAGAGGTCGGGCGGACGCATGTATCCAACGATGATCCGCGCCTCATCAGCAAAGAAAACTTCATCGCCAACCACGTGATCGATCATCCGCTTTCCGCCTTTGCCGAGACCCTGCGGAGTGCGAAGATCGCGGTGGACCTGCTTATCGGGCCCAAGAAGCCCAAGCTTATCGGCATGGTGTCGGTCCTGCCGGGTGAAGGCAAATCGACGCTGTCGATCAATTTCGCCGAACTTCTCGCAAGCCAGGGCGCGCGCGTCCTGCTGATCGACGCCGACCTCAGAAATCCCGGCGCAACGCGTCAGATCGGACGTCAAGCCGAGCGTGGCGTGCTCGAAGCGCTGCAAAGCGGCGTGCCGATCCGCGATCTCGTCATGATCAATCCTGAGACCAAGCTCGCCTTCCTTCCGGCTGTGATCAAGCGCCGGGTGCCCTACTCCTCCGAACTATTGGCGTCGGATGCGATGGAAAGGATGATCCGCGAGGTCTCCGACATGTTCGACTACATCATTTTCGACCTGCCTCCGTTGGCGCCGGTCGTGGACGCACGTGCGATCAGTTCGACCCTGGACACTTACCTTCTTGTTGTCGAGTGGGGGAGAACGGCGCGCAATGCCGTCAAGAAAACCCTGTTGGGGAACCAGGCCATCGCAGCGAAATGTGCCGGCGTCATCCTCAACAAGGTCGATACCGATAAAATGAAATTCTATCACACCTTCGGTTCGTCAGAGTTCTACTACTCTCGCTATTCCACCTATTACAACGAGTAGAGTTCGTTCCGACGCGGATCCGCGAACCAGGGCACCAATGAAAGGCCTTGAGTTTGCGTCGCAAACTTGCATGCAAAAAACTTAGGAGATTGACATGCGTATCGTTATGATTGGCTCGGGCTATGTCGGGTTGGTATCGGGCGCTTGCCTGGCGGATTTTGGCCATCACGTGACCTGTGTCGACAAGTCGGCCGCCAAGATCGAAGCATTGAAGGCTGGCCGTATGCCGATATACGAACCAGGGCTGGACGCGATCGTCGAGAGCAATCGCAATGCCGGCCGACTCGATTTCTCCGAAGACCTGCTGCCTTCGGTCGCTGAGGCCGATGTCGTGTTCATCGCCGTCGGCACGCCGTCCCGGCGCGGCGACGGTCATGCGGACCTCTCCTTCGTCTATGCCGCAGCGCGCGAGATCGCTGCAGCGGCGACCGGATTTACGGTCGTCGTCACCAAGTCCACCGTACCCGTCGGCACGGGCGATGAAGTCGAGAGAATCATCCGCGAAGAATTCCCCGGCAAGGATATCGTCGTCGTCTCCAATCCGGAATTCCTCCGCGAGGGCGCAGCGATCACCGATTTCAAACGGCCGGATCGCATTGTGCTCGGCACGGAGGACCCGCGCGGCGTCGAGGTCATGCGCGAGGTCTACAGACCGCTCTATCTCAATGAAGCGCCACTGTTCTTTTGCGAGCGGCGGACGTCCGAATTGATCAAATACGCCGCCAACGCCTTCCTCGCCATGAAAATCACCTTTATCAACGAGATCGCCGATCTTTGCGAGCAGATCGGCGCAGATGTGCAGAAGGTGGCCAAGGGCATTGGCATGGACAAGCGCATCGGCGACAAGTTCCTGCATGCAGGTCCGGGCTATGGCGGCTCATGCTTTCCGAAAGACACGCTGGCATTGGTCAAAACCGCACAGGATTATGACAGCCCAATGAGGCTGATCGAGACGACGGTGGCGATCAACGACAACCGCAAGCGGGCGATGGGGCGGAAAGTGATCGCGTCATGCGGCGGCTCGGTACGCGGCAAGAAGATCGCTATCCTCGGTCTGACGTTCAAGCCCAATACCGACGATATGCGTGACGCTCCATCGATCGCGATCATCCAGGCGCTGCAGGACGCCGGCGCCGATGTGCACGCCTTCGATCCTCAGGGAATGGAAGCCGCGCGCGACATGCTCCGCGCAGTGACCTATGGCAAGGATGCCTATGAAATCGCCAGCGAGGCCGACGCCGTGGTGCTGGTGACCGAGTGGGATGAGTTCCGGGCGCTGGACATGCGTAAGCTGAAGACGATCATGCGCAATCCGATCGTCATCGACCTTCGCAACATCTACAGCGCCGCGGAAATCGCACGCGAGGGCTTCACCTACATTCCGCTCGGCAAAAAGAGCGGTGCGGCGAAGTCTTCGGGTGACAACGTTGTCGATCTCAATCGGCAGGTGAAGAAAGCTTAATCCGTCAGTTGGACGGAATACCGCCGCTTCAACGTGCGGCTGAAGCAGTCGCTCCATTTCAGGCGAAATGTGCTCGGCGATTCAAGAATCTCGCAGATTTGCTTTGCACATCTGCGAGCCGATCGGCTGAAACGTCTGCCTGTCTGGCCCGGCCGGCTCGGCCGTGGGATTGGCTACGACGCGCCCTGACGGCATCATATTCGACTCCGTTTGAGCCAACAGAAAGTTTCCGGGTAATCGGGAAGGCTTTAATTGGAACATGTCGTCCGGAAGTGGCCGCCGGCTTCGGGATAACGACATGCGAAAAAACCAAGAGACAAAGCGCTAACCGTTTGTTTTGCGCATGTCGTTATCCTGAAACCGGTTCCCACTTTCAGGCGACATGCTAGTACCTCTGCACAGAGATTATGACTCTTTGGCGATTGGGTTTGGGTATGCTTTGGCAAGTTTGGCGCGGGCTTGCTCGGTTGAGAACATCCATTTGATGCGGGCTCCACTTTGATTGCGACGGTGTTCCCAAGCGGCGACTTCGGCGATGAGGCGATCGTGGCTTTCGATGCGGCGGTTAAGACATTGGCCGCGCAACACGCCGATTTCGATCTCGACCATGTTGAGCCAACTGGCATGCTTGGGC
>NZ_JBFUFF010000177.1:0-7773 GCF_056403555.1 Rhizobium sp. P2_G2 | reverse complement strand
GTCCTCGACCATCCGCAAACTGAGAGGAAAGCGGAAATAGAGCCACACAGCATGCGCGATGATCTCAGCGGGAAAGCGATGGCGGCGGTACAGCGGATCACGATTTGTCATGGCCCATGATCGCACATCGAATTCCAAATTCCGTTAAGTTGACGATGCCCTTGGAACCATCGGTTCCACCTACACGTTACTAGCGCTCAACGTGTAACGGGTATTTTATGTCGCATCGAATCCTGATTGTTGAAGATGAGTCTCTCGTAGCCATGGAGCTTGAGGCAACGCTCGATGACATGGGTCACCAGGGCGTGGGCATTGCAGCTGATTCTGGGACTGCGTTGAGGCTGGTCGAGAAAGCCCCAGAGATCGCGTTGGTTGACATCAATCTGCGTGACGGCCCCACGGGCATTGCGCTCGGAGCGCGACTTTCGCAGGACTTCGGCTTGAACGTGCTTTACGTCACCGTTAATCCGAAGTCGCTCGGTGACGGTGTGCCCGGGACTATCGGCGTCCTGCCGAAACCGTACACTGCCGAGGATGGCGAGGCTGCGCTGAATTTGGTGACCAAATCCGGGCAAGCCCCGGCGCCGATGAAAGTATTTGCGCGACGCGCAACTGGCTAAGGGCGTCGCAAGCTCGAGACCGAGCATCGCAGCGTCATATGCAGGCCCTCAGGCATCCATTTCCGCTCGATGCTCCCGCCCAAGTGGCTCTCCGAGCTGATGGTCGCTAATTTCGTTCCGAAGCCCTGGCGGCTGGGCTCTCCGATAATTGGAGGTCCGCCGCGCTCGATCCACTCGATCTGGCATTCCTCCCCAGCCACAGTCGCAAAAATGGCAATCTGTCCGTCGGGCGCACTGAGCGCCCCATATTTTGAGGCATTCGTGGCGAGTTCGTGAAAGATCAATGCAAGGGTGTCGCCGAGCGGTCGTCGATTTTGATTTCATCCCCGGTTATCTGTATCCGGTGTTCATCCAGCGCCGGATAGGGTTTCAGGATTTCTCGCATTAGATCTGTCAGAGTCGTATCGCCGGTAACTGGCTTGGAGTCTTCGCTGTGAGGGCGAGCAAAGTCGTGGGCGCGGCCCAGCGCGGCCAGCCGGTGTTGAATATCGGTGGCAAACTGCCGGCTTTCGGGAAACCGCCGCGCGGATAGCCCAATCAGGCCGTTGATAATGGCAAATATGTTTTTGATCCGGTGGCTAAGTTCATGGCTCAGAAGCGCTAAACTCTCCGACAGCTCTTTGGCTTCGTGGATATCAGTACACGTGCCGTACCAGCGAACAATTTCGCCTTCCAGGTTACGCATAGCCAATGCGCGGCCTAGAACCCAGCGGTATTCGCCGGAATGGTGGCGAAGACGATACTCGATCTCGTAAGGCGCGCCGGTCGCAAGAGAGGCTCGCCATACCTCCCAGGCCCGTGCTTGGTCGTCCGGATGGAACAGCCCATTCCAGCCTTCACCATCCGTGCTACCCACTGGCCTGCCGGTAAACTCGTACCACCTGGCATTATAGTAATCATGATAGCCATCAGGAAGCGTCGACCAGACGACCTGAGGCATGGAATCAGCCAGAGTACGAAAGCGTGCCTCATTCTGTCGAGCGTCCTCGAGCAGCCGTTCGATCTCGATGTCAGCAGATTTTAGGTCAGTAACGTCGCGTGAGATCGACATCAGGTGGCTCGGCTTGCCCAGCTCCCCACCAAGTGGGATAACTTCTACGTCCCAGAACCTTGGATTACCCGCCATCGTGTCGGCAAAAGCCGAGAACCGGGCGCTTTTGCCTTTGCGTGCGCTTTCAACCGCTTGCTTTGCTACTGCGTGACCCTCGCCCTGCCAGAAGTGCGACCAAGGGCTGTAGCGTATGATGTTGAAGTCCGAGACTTCCATCGCCCTCTGCCCGCTTTCGCTCATGAACAGCAGGCGACCCTGGAGATCCAGAATCGTGATACAGTCATTGCTGGTTGCCAGCACGGCGGTCAGAACAGTGTTCGAGTCAATGTCGGGAAAGGGGGAGGTAAAGGATGGATTGGACGCCTTGCCGGCTTCAGACGCCGCAGGATTGAAATCGGTCATTTTGCTCCGTTTATCGCGTCCGCGCATTTAAACTGAGCCATGCTAAGATTTAGCGGCATTGGCTCTTTCTATTGCGCGGGCGGTCCAATCGCAAACGAAAAGAGGCGGGCTCCGGTTTACATTCTGCTTCAGACCGCACCCGAGACAGGCGACCGGTTGATTTTCGAGCCAATAACCCCTTATTGCCCGCTTTTGTTCCGTTCATGCAGCCTTCACATCCAATCGCCATCCGCTATCGCCATTCTGACAACGCATTTTCGAGGACTAGCGTGAGAGAACTGTAAATGCTCGAATGTTCGTGCGTTAGCGTACCTGCGACAAGGTTTATAGGCGATCGCTTTTCCAGGCCATTCCCAGCTCAAGCGTATCCAGTATCGCGTTGGTGTGGCAGTCCTCAAAAGTGCTACTTCGCGGGCGAACGCTTGCTAATGCAACTTCAACTCCCCCGAAACCTGCCGCCATTCGTGCGGACCGACCAGTCTTTTGTGCGTGTACCTGACGGAATGCAGCGGACCGTCCAGCTTGTCTTCCCAGAACTCGAGGAACCTGCGCATTTCTGGAAATTCGGGGGCGAGGTCGTACTGCTGCCAGACGTAAGTCTGCAGCACGGACTCGAAATCGGGCATGCGGTAGAGGATGTGGGCGGTGGTGATGCCGTAGCCTTCGAGCTGAAGTTCAAAATCGGACTTAGTCTGCATGCCTTGGTCTCCATTTCGATGACCAGAAAAATTTGCCGCCAAGGGCGAACTCCGTCAACAGAAAACCAACGACGGGCAGAGATTATTGTTCCTCATCAGCCCGTTAGCAGCAATGGCGCAAGAGTGCTAATTTTTTCTCGGCGGCTCTTGAAATCCAAAAAATGCAAAACCAGATTTTTCGTCGCCGGACGCTCAGGGGAGTTCGGCACCCCGTTCCGGAATGGTCATCCAGTCCGACGGAGGGGAGTTCAACTTGTTTGTCCAGGAGGAAAACATGAAGTTCCGACCGCTGCATGATCGCGTCGTCATCCGCCGCATCGAGTCCGAGGAGAAGACCAAGGGTGGCATCATCATTCCCGATACAGCCAAGGAAAAGCCGCAGGAAGGTGAAGTCGTCGCCGTCGGTCCCGGTGCTCGCGACGAGCAGGGGCAGGTCGTGGCGCTCGACCTCAAGGCGGGAGACCGCGTTCTGTTCGGAAAATGGTCAGGCACCGAGATCAAGGTCGACGGCGAGGACCTGCTGATCATGAAGGAATCCGACATAATGGGCGTCATCGAAGCCCAGATCGAGCAGAAGAAGGCCGCTTAAGGCCTGTTTCAGTCATAACCAACTGCCTATGAAGGAGTGAACCATGGCTGCGAAAGAAGTCAAATTCAACACGGAAGCCCGCGAGAAGATGCTGCGCGGCGTCGACATCCTTGCAAATGCGGTGAAGGTGACTCTCGGTCCCAAGGGCCGCAATGTCGTGATCGACAAGTCGTTTGGCGCGCCGCGCATTACCAAGGACGGCGTTTCGGTCGCCAAGGAGATCGAACTCGAAGACAAGTTCGAGAACATGGGCGCGCAGATGCTGCGCGAGGTCGCCTCGAAGACCAATGATCTCGCCGGTGATGGAACCACGACCGCAACGGTTCTTGCCCAGGCCATCGTCAAGGAAGGTGCAAAGGCCGTCGCGTCGGGCATGAACCCGATGGACCTCAAGCGTGGCATCGACATCGCCGTCGACGCCGTCGTCAAGGAACTCAAGGCCAACGCCCGCAAGATTTCCAAGAACGAGGAGATCGCACAGGTCGGAACTATCTCGGCCAATGGCGATGCCGAGATCGGCCGCTACCTTGCGGAAGCGATGGAGAAGGTCGGCAATGAGGGGGTGATCACCGTCGAGGAAGCCAAGACCGCCGAAACCGAACTCGAAGTCGTCGAAGGCATGCAGTTCGACCGTGGGTACCTCAGCCCGTACTTCGTGACGAACCAGGACAAGATGAGGGTCGAACTCGAAGACCCGTATATCCTGCTCCACGAGAAGAAGCTCTCCAATCTCCAGGCCATGCTGCCGGTGTTGGAGGCGGTGGTGCAATCGGGCAAGCCGCTCGTCATCATCGCGGAAGACGTGGAAGGCGAAGCGCTTGCGACGCTGGTGGTCAACAAGCTGCGCGGCGGGCTCAAGGTCGCAGCCGTCAAGGCTCCGGGCTTCGGCGACCGCCGCAAGGCAATGCTCGAGGACATCGCCATCCTGACGGGCGGCACGGTGATCTCGGAAGACCTCGGCATTAAGCTCGAGAACGTGACGCTGCAGATGCTCGGCCGCGCCAAGAAGGTGGCGATCGACAAGGACAATACAACCGTCATCGATGGCGCTGGCTCGAAGGCGGAGATCGAAGGTCGCACGACCCAAATCCGCGCCCAGATCGAGGACACAACGTCGGACTACGACCGGGAGAAGCTGCAGGAGCGCCTTGCCAAGCTCGCCGGCGGCGTCGCTGTCATCCGCGTCGGCGGCTCCACCGAAGTAGAGGTCAAGGAGAAGAAGGACCGCGTCGACGACGCACTGCACGCGACGCGAGCAGCGGTTGAGGAAGGCGTCCTTCCGGGCGGCGGTGTCGCCTTGCTCCGCGCCGTTAAGGCGTTGGAGAATCTCGCAACCGCTAATCCAGACCAGCGCGTCGGTGTCGACATAGTTCGCCGCGCGATCGAAGCACCGGTTCGCCAGATCGCCGAGAACGCCGGTGCCGAAGGCTCGGTCATCGTCGGCAAGCTGCGCGAGCAGTCCGCGTTCTCGTGGGGCTGGAACGCCCAGACCAACGAGTTCGGCGATCTCTACGCACAAGGCGTGATCGATCCGGCAAAGGTCGTGCGCACGGCGCTCCAGGACGCTGCGTCGGTGGCGGGGTTGCTGGTGACAACCGAGGCAATGATCGCCGAAAAGCCCAAGAAGGACAAGGTTCCGGCCGTACCCGCCGGCGCGGATATGGACTTCTGACATGAGATCGGCGGCACGCCAAAGCGGCGTGCCGCTGGTAAACCGTCGGTCGCCTATTAAGGGGCCGACATCACCGGGACAATGTCCCTTCCATGTTGCTTACGAGGATATGGCTATGAGAACTGAATTCGACTTCGCGCCACTCTACCGTTCAAGCGTCGGCTTCGACCGGGTCTTCAATTTGCTCAACAATGCCCAGCGGCTCCAGAGCACCGAGGCATGGCCGCCCTACAACATCATACGCAAGGGCGAGGATGCCTATTCGATCGAGATTGCCGTCGCGGGCTTTGCGATGGGCGACCTTGACATCACCCAGGAACGCAACGTTCTGGTGGTGAAGGGCGGAGCGGCGCAGAAGAAGGATGGCGAATACCTGCACCGCGGCATCAGCGCCCAGTCGTTCGAGCGGCGTTTCGAGCTGGCGGATCATGTCCGCGTCGAAGGGGCCTCGCTCGCAAACGGTCTGCTCAAGATCACGCTCAAGCGCGAAATCCCTGAACAGGCCAAGCCCCGCCGCATCGAGATCGGCAACGGTTCGCCCAAGAACGAGCCGCTTCAGATCGAAGGCGACAGGCAGGCTGCGTGAGGCGAGCACATGCGCAAGCAACCCAAATCGTTCATCGTGGAAGTGAAGCGGCGTCGCGGCTCGACCACGTCCGCTGCCACCAAGTCGGGCTGGCTTCTTCGGTCCGTCCAAAAGTTGGCCGGAGATCGGCCCTTGCGCAGCGGAGACGTGAAGCCCGCATAGTGAACCGAGCAAAACACACGCGCCCAGAGGCGTGGAAAGTGGCCGTGCGGTGTGGTTCCGCGCGGCCGTCCCGATCCATAGACTGATTAGCCGTGGAGCGAAGAAATGAGAAAGGAACCTGAAAACACAACTTTCACCAACGAAGCGACGGCCGCCATCACCGTTTCGCAACTGCTCAACCCGGCGGCGTATTTCGATCATCCCCGGGACGTGCTCTCCGCCACCCATCTCGATAAAGACGAGAAGCGAGCCATCCTTGCCTCGTGGGCGTCTGACTTGCACGCCGTCGAGTCCATTCCAGCGCTGCGCTACTATCCCGGCACCAGACATGCCGTCTCCTATGACGAAATCCTTCGCGCGTTGAATGCTCTGGACCAGCGGGTTGATGTCGTCTCCGGAGACGGCGTCGTTGCAAGAGGGTCGAGACGGCCGCGCTGGCCGCTGGCCAGGCGACGCAGCAGATTGTGGAGCGCGCCATGAGATCAGCGCTCAGGGCGCTTGAAAACGGCGGTTCGTCCGAACCGAGGACGAGTGGTCCTCGTGGCGAACACCCAAGCTCCGGGGAGCCGTTTGGCTTGCCGGCCCCGAGGACGCGGAGGAGTACGCACAGGCTCTCTCGCGGATCGGGCCCATGCGGCTATGGAGGCATTGCATTCCATCTCGGTTGGGGAGCGTCGCGGGCCAGCGCCGCCGAGACGATCCTGAGGCAGGCCGGAAGGCTTTCCTATGACAATGCTGGACGCGCGAGGCTTCGCGAACTATGACCCCGAACGAAATGACGGACGAGCAGGTGCTTGACGCTTGGCACGTTGCCAGAATGGCCCACCTTTACATCAAGGGAGAGGGCGCAATGGCACGGACGGCGTTGATGCTGAAGGCCGAGGCAGTGGCGATACGTCGCTTTGGTGTTGGGGAGCACCGGGAGGTATATCGAAGGCGCTATCCCGAGGCGGAATAGGCAGCCGCATTAATTTCGAAGAAGCGCATTTTGGTTGCATGGCTGATCGCTACCTCGCGGCAAATCAGCAGCAGGCCCGCCTCGTCGCGCCCCTTGAAATAAACGCCTTTTGGGCGTGCGAAAAATGCGGCCTTTCAGCGACCTCCAATTTTTCCCTGCGAGGGAATGCACCAGAAAACGCTGACCAAAATTTGTCAGTTTTGAAGGGGGCGCCCTGGTAGCAAAGACGCTGGTAGTTAGGGATCGCGAGGGAGCTAGATGTAGCACCTTGTCGATTAGCCAAGTGAATCCCCGAGAGAATATTCAGCGACACAGGAATGTGACCTGTATTACAGAAATACCAAGACGGGGCACTATCCCATTCGCCATGCAATCTACGCCAGTTCTGAGAAAGAGATTAAGATCACTAGCTTTTGGAATTGGAGCGATGGGCAAGGTCGCTCGCAAAATACAGAGGGTAATTACGGGCTTTATAAAATGTGAGTATTTCCATATGTTTGCTGAATTCACCCAGACCTTGAGGTCAAGTAGCGACGTGCGCCAGCAGGCGGTCCCGCATCACCGCTCCCATGGCCCAGCTGGTCGAGCAGCCAGGGAACACAGTCTCGGCCTGACCAGGCGCCGCGCCAAAAAGACCGCGGCTGCCATCAATTCAACGCGCATCGGACGAAAAGCGGGACACGCCCCGGCGATGGGTGATCGACCAAAGATCGACGGGGTCGTCACACCGGTTCGGTAAAACCCCAGGATTTGGCGGGCCAGCCACTCCTTCTCGGCAGCGGATTTCCCGCACCAGGGCTGCGCTACGATCGAGCGAAATGGCACTGTAAACTTAATGATCGCGCGACAGTCGTAGCCCGCTTGCGTCACGACGGTTCACATCCGCGCGATTCTCGCCCAGAGGTTCATCGCCTCTGAACGCAGTTCACGATGATGGCTGGATGAGATGTCGTGGCGGGGGATGTAAAACAGATTGGCGATCGGATCATGGATTGAGACGAAGCGCTGCAAATGGCGCTGCGACTTGAACCGTTT
>NZ_JBFUFF010000176.1:0-7843 GCF_056403555.1 Rhizobium sp. P2_G2 | reverse complement strand
CTTCAGGGCTTGCCGCTTGTCCGGAAGCTCTGAGAAATACGAAAGAAAAACAATCCCTTCCGAAATAGACGCCTGCAAATCCATGGCAAACCTCCTCGACGAATCAGAGGATTCACACAGATTCACAGATTTCAGACATTGTCTGCCGTTAACTCACCAGATTGCCCTGGGTGTCCATGGCTTAACGGTTGACGGATAATCGGACGTGATGAGCGCGCCGACCATCAGCTACAAGAACCACCGTTTCCCACCGCAGATCATCGCCCATGCGGTCTGGCTGTTTTTCCGGTTTCCGTTAAGCCTGCGGCTGGTGGAAGAAATGCTGCTGGAGCGCGGCATTGTCGTGACCTACGAAACGATCCGGCGCTGGGGCCGCAAATTCGGTGCGGCCTACGCAAAGCGACTGCGCAGAAAGACGCCGTCGCGAAAGGATATCTGGCATCTGGACGAGGTGTTCGTGACGATCGGCGGTCGAAAGCGCTGGCTTTGGCGAGCCGTCGACCAGGACGGATATGTTCTCGACGAGATCGTGCAGGTCCGTCGCGACACCAAGGCTGCGAAGCGATTGTTGATCAGACTGTTGAAGAAGCAAGGCCTCGCGCCAAAGAGGATTATCACCGATAAACTGCGTTCATACGGGGCGGCAAAGCGGGATGTGATGCCGGCCATTGAACATAGATCACACAAGGGTCTCAACAACAGTGCGGAAAATTCCCATCTGCCGCTGCGAAAACGAGAACGAGTGATGCAGGGCTTCAGATCCGTCGGCGGCTTGCAACGATTTATCTCGGTGTTTTCAGCAGTCAGAAATCATTTTGTCCCGTCGCACCAGAAGCATTCGGCCCCGCCACCCACATTCATCGGATCCGCGCTATGGCGCAGTGGAAGGCCGCGACCGGCGCAGCAGCCTGAGTCAACTGAAAGCGCTTCGCGCGGCCTCAGTGAAACAACGTGACAACGCCGCCACCGGCACTGCCGGTGCATTCGCGCTTGAATCCCTTGGAGTTCGGCAGCGCAAGGGCTTTTCGGCGCCGGTGCCGATTTATGCAGTGTCGATGACAGTTGCATGATGGAGTACCGTGCCATTTTCACAACGTTTGGGACTGGTGGTCTCCCTATCAAGCCGGTCGGCATACGGATGAGGAGAAGTTGCTGCGGCCGCTAGCGGTTTGCTCGAGGGCAACTCCGCTACGAAGAGGCAGCCGCGGATGACCGGTTCTGGCGCGACGCCGTCATTAGCAGCGCTTGATCAACGTCCGCTTTCGGCTATACGCGACTAAACCATCCATGACCTAAATGAGAGCGCTTTGCGGATGGTAGAAGATTTGGGCCATGCAGCGGGACGGTGGGCGGCGTCACGCCGCATCTTCCAACTGTTCCTCCCCATAATAATCGTCCTCTTGATCCGCAGGTAGAATCGTCTCGCGCACGACATCTTTGTCCGTAGTGGCCGATCAGCAGTCATGTGATAGGCAACTTAGCGCAGTTCGCGTTCGCCCAGTTCGGCGCCGGAGCGAATGATACTCGCTCCGGCGCGGTGCCGGCCGCGCGGATAATCAGTTCACGACACTCAGTTCGGTCCTCGCAATTGCGGAGGACATCTCCCGCGGATCGACGACGCCGAGGTCTTTCACGACCTCGAACTTCCCGTTCCGTGCCTGTGCGATGTACATGTTCATGCGCAGATGATGTTGGCCGGCGACCATTTCTGCCGGACCACCCGGGGCCTGGTGGATAGACGCATGATCGAGCGCTTGAATGACCGCGCGCTGATCGAGCGTTCCGGCCTCTCTTACGGCCGCCTCCCAGAGCTTGAGTGCCTTGTAGTGACCCGCACAGCCACTTCCGGCGGTGAACATGGCGCTGCCTGGGAAACGGCGATTGTAGTCCTTGAGCAGTTCCCGGCTGAAGGGATCGTCGATACCCTGATAGTAATCGAGACAGCTGTAGAGACCCTCGACATGCGCGGCCGGCACCAGGTTCAGGAAATTCTCGTCGAAGTAGGTGCAGACGATCTTTCCGCCCTTGGCGATGAAGCCCGCGTCGTGGAGTTCCGCGAGGAACGGCGAAAGGCCGGGTGGCACGATCGTGTTGAAGACCACCTCGGTTTTAGTCGACATGATCTTCTTGACGGTCTCGCGGTAGTCGGTGTGATCGAGGGGGAAATATTCCTCGCCAACGATCTCGCCGCCGCTCTGCGCCACCATTTTCTTGGCCGCCTTGTTGAGTAAATGCGGCCAGATATAGTCGGCCGAAGGCAGGTAGAACTTCTTCGCACCCGTCTTCTTAATCAGCCATGGGATCAGAGGCTCGACCTGCTGGGCCGGAACCGGGCCGGTGCAGAAGATCAGCGGGTCGTCTTCCTGCCCCTCATATTGTTCGGGATAGATATAGAGTTTCTTGCCCCGCTCCGTCGCCTCGCTCCGGATGGCTTGGCGGGTGGAACTGAAGATGCCGCCAATCACCAGGTCGACCTTGTCATCGTTGACGAGTTTGGCCGCTGCGGCCTTCGCGGCTGCATCTTCCGTCCTGCCGTCTTCGATTATCAGCTCGACTGGCCGGCCGAGAAGGCCGCCGGCCTCGTTGATGTCCTCGATGACCATTCGGCAAACATTCGCGTCGGCGATCCCCATAAAGGATAGCGGGCCGGTGAGTTCGGCAATCACGCCCACTTTGATCGGTGTCTGTTCCATGTCTTCATCTCCTTGTGACTGTGTTCAGGTGCGTGGCGAGCGGCGGATCAGCGTACCGATACGCGGCTTGCCCGCAGGTGCCGGCACGACCGGCGCTGGGTGACGGTGAAAGGCAATCAGGCTTCGAACTGGCCGATTGGTGGCGCCGGCTGCAGCTTGCCCTTGTGGCCTTCCTCGCGGAAAATTGGCCGCACTTTTGTAGAGAAAATCTTGCTGAGGCGGTCGACGTCTTCAGCCTGAGCAATTGCAAGTAACATTGTCTTCCTCCTCCATGCCCCGGCCCCGATGGCCCAGCGACGATGAGAAGGATGCCCGCCGAGGCGGCATCGTGCATGGGGTGAACTCCCTATATGCGGTTCAGCGCATCAGGAGACCATTTTCGACGGCGAACAGTGCCGCTCCGGCGCGGGTCGTGACGCCGATCTTGGAGTAGATGTTCTGGATGTGGTTGTCGGCGGTCTTTGGCGAGATGCCGAGCGTCTCCGCGGCGTCCTTCAGCGTGCCTCCCCGCGCGATCAGGCGCAGCACTTCGATTTCGCGCGGGGTCATGCCCGCAAGGCGCGGGGTGATATTTCTGCGCGATGGCTGCCCGGCGACGGTAAGCACTGCCTCGGCTCCATCCTGGCAAAGTCGTCCCTCGCGTATCCAGGTGCGCACCATCGAGGCCGCAGCCTCGCCGTCCAGCGCCGGACGCTGCGGCCGTTCCTCGCGCGAAGTTGCATAGACTTCTGCCGCGGCGAGAACGCGCGCCGCGGGCGAGAGATCGGAGCCATCGACCTGGCGGTAGAAACCCGATCGATCAAGACATTCATGGTGGCGCGAGACCAGTGCCGCCGCGCCCACACCGGCCTTTCCGAGCGCCGAAAGCGCACGTTCGCCGTAATAGGGATGCAGTTTCGCCGTATCGGCTTCCACGGGTGACATCGGCCCCTTCCTGATCCAGGACGCCACCGGCACGCAGAGTTCGCCGATATCATGAACCAGTCCGGCCCACCGCGCGTTCCGCACATCTGATTCCGGAAGCCCCATATGTCTGGCCGCCGCCTCGGCGAGATCGGCCACCGCCCGGGAGTGTCCATGGGTGAATGGCATCCGCATGTCGACCATGTCGGCGATCGCCAAATACGCAGCATCACACGCCTTCTCGTCAAAGTATTCGACTGGCTCCGGCTCCAGCCCAAGAATCATCTCGCGTGTGACGTATTCGTCGATCCCTTCCATCAGAGTCTGCGCGTTTTCGGACATGAGCATGGCTAACCGGGACTCATAGGGACCGTCGGACCGGGAAGCGACGATCCGGGCCATCTCATCCACGCCAAGGGCTTCTGCCAGCGCGATAGCGTCCTGGGCCAGTGTGATGACCCGGACTGCGGGCAGAACCTCGTCACCGGAAAGCCCGCGGGGCATGCCGCGACCGTCCCATCGTTCATAGATCTGCCCGAGATTGCGCCGAATATCTTCCGTCAACCCGAGGCGCTCCCCGATCCTTTGCGCAATCTCGCAATGTGCCGTCAGGATCGGCAGCGTAACCTTGAGCGCACCGCTGAGACTTTCCTGAATTGCGCGTTGTTGTTCATCTCGTGCAAGTTCGGCGAAAAGGCGCTTGAAGGCGTTGACAAATACCTGTCCGACTTTCGCCTTGTCGCCCATGTCGAGACCGGCGAGTTCCTTTCTCAGCGCAATCTCGTCGCCAAGCGCTGCAGCCATCAGATACGAGTCTGCATTGCATCCGACATAGCGCAGCAGCGCCTGATGATAGACGTTGCGCCGGCCCTGTTCATCGAAGCCTGCCAGCTCCGCAAGCCGCATTCCGAGAACGCAGGATCTGAGCGCGAAATTGCGTGAGTGGCCAGTCGCGAGATCCGAAGCGTAGGCCAGAACCATCATGAAGTCGGCTCTGCGCATTCTTGGAGGAGCCATGCTCAGTCTCCCAACAGAGGTGCAGCTGTGGGAGCTTATCACAACGCGTCGTCTTTGCGACTCGCGCGCGTCCGGCCCCAATTGTGTTCGGTTTGTCCGATCTGCCCTGCAAACGGGAATACCTCAAGCGGGAGAGCCATTCAGCTGCCGCGGGATCGCGTCCAAGACGATCGCCAGTTCCATAATTCGCTGTTCGTCTCGGCTGAGATATGAGAGTGTCGGCTAGCAGGGAGGATCAATGCAATGCTTCCGCAAGCCGAAAACGCCTGTTTCCTGATCGCCGACATAACCGGCTATACCGGCTTTCTCGCCGGCGTCGAGCTCGATCATGCACAGGACATCATCGCCGATCTCATGGACACGGTGTTGAAGTGCCTGCGCCCGCCCTTCAGGCTTGCCAAATTCGAGGGTGACGCCGCGTTTGTCTATGCGGTTGGCGACAGCTTTGATGGGCACCTCGTTCAGGACGCTATCGAAGGCTCCTATTTCGCCTTCCGCAGGCGGCTCCGCGACATCAAGCAATCGACATCCTGCGAATGCAACGCTTGCAGCCGGATGCAGGACCTCGATTTCAAGTTCGTCTGCCATCACGGAGCGTTCGTCCGGCAAAAGATGGGCGGCCGCGAGGAACTCGCCGGCCGCGACGTCATCCTCATCCATCGCCTGCTGAAGAATGACGTGAACGAACGGCTGAACGGCCACGCCTACGCGCTGTTTTCCGATGCCGCAATCCAGGCCATGGGCATCGATCCGGTCGCGCAAGGCCTCATGGAGCACCAGGAATCGATCGACATCATCGGCGACGTGACCTGCTGGCTGCGCGATCTTGAAGCAGCATGGCAAGCGGAAACCGATCGCCAGCGTCACGAAGTGACCCGCGACAATTCGGCGATGGTGCTGGAATTCGAGATCGGAGCGGCGCGTCCGGTGGTCTGGGAATACTTCACCTCGCCTGGCCAGCGGCCAAAATGGCGCGCCGCGGATGAAGTCCGCGAGACTGCCCGCAACGGACGTCGCGGTGCTGGTACCGTCAATCACTGCATGCACGGCAAGGCGGCGATCATTGAGGAGGTGCTGGACTGGCGTCCCTTCGACTATCTGACGCTGACCACCCTGCTGCCGGCGCCGGGGGCGCCGAAGATACCTATGACCTACACTTTCTCCGAACACGCCGATGGCCGCACGACGGTCGAAATTCGCATCGCCAAGCCGAAACCGAAGGACAGGGAATTCCTCTCCAAAGTCGCCGAGACCTTCAAGGACCATATCACCCACGAGGTCGAAGCGCTGCGGCTGATCATCGAAGGCCAGGATGCGGGTCTGGCAGCGATCGAAGAGCCGCCCGTGCCGATATCGGCACAACGCTTTCAGCATCAACCCTTCCATGCACACTGACCTTTTGATAGCGGAGAGCTCCCGAAAGGTCAGGTCACGAGTCAAATGGCTTCGCTCTCGATGCAGATCTTGCATGCACCCGATTTCCAATCTCAAATAGCAAGCGCCGCGACGATCATGGTCGCCGCGATTGCGTATAAGTGTTCCGCGTGCCGGTGGTTATCGATCGGGACTTGCCGTGGTTATAGCGGGCGCGTCGCAAAGATTTTCGGGGGCCGCAATTATCCCACGAAGGGCGTCATTTTCATGCTTTGTTAACTTTTTGAAGTCCGAATAGGCGCGCAAGTAGATCATTCTGATCGTTGACGGTCCAGCCGCCAGAAAAACAAAATCCCTTCCGCAACCACAGCATGGCTTCGAAACCCGCGATTGTTCTTCGGGCGGTGTTGAATGACCGGAACCCTCCGATCTTGGGCATGTTCTTCTTGACCCGGAAATGGTCGCTTTCGATGCCTTACTGGAGATGCTTGGTGACATAATGCACAGGCTCTGGGTGGAGCAGTCCCTCTTCGACGGACGTTTTGATGGTCGAAGGAAAGGTATTGGCGCCGTCGGTGCCGATTTTGTCGGGTGACAGCAGTGGCTCATCCTTCAGCATCTTGCGAAAGGAGCGCTTGGCGGCGTCGAGGTCGCGCCTCGCGGTGAGCAAGAAATCCACCGGGTTGCCGTGCTTGTCGATAGCCCGGTACAGATATCGCCATTGACCCCGAATTTTCACGTATGTTTCATCGACGCGGATCGAACCACAATGCGGCTTCCGGAACTGGCGCAAGCGCTTCTCGATCGTCGGGGCATAGGTCAAAACCCAACGATTGATACTGCTATGATCCACCTCGAAGCCGCGTTCCCTGAACATTTCTTCCAGATCGCGGTAGCTCAGCGGATAGCGCAAATACCAGGAAACCGCCTGAATGATCAGCCACGCTTCAAACTGCCGTCCCTTGAAATCGTCCTTCGACTGGCGTTTCAGCTTTTCGGCAATGGCATTGAGAATCATGAATGATCCGACGCTCCAACAAATCGGCGCGCCTTTTCACCGGCAAATCATCAAAGCGGCGTTAACGGAGAAACTTTGCGACGGGACCTCGATGAGTTTGGCGAAGACGGCCCCGTCGACGAATGGACGCGAATCCGCGATGAAATCCATCTTCAGGTTTGCGAGCAAGGGTATAACCAAGACCTTGCGTCTTTCGTTCAATCCTACGGCTCGTCGGTCGTTGACGCGAGTCTCCTGCTGCTCCCGCTTGTCGGCTTTCTTCCTCCCGATGATCCGCGGGTGATCGGCACGGTCCAAGCGATAGAAAAGCGGCTCATGAGCGACGGCCTCCTGCTGCGCTACGAGCACGGTCGCGGTTCCGAAGCCCTGCCACCTGGACAAGGCGTTTTCCTCGCATGCAGTTTCTGGCTGGTCGGCAATTATGTGCTGATCGACCGGCTGGACGAGGCACGCACTCTTCTCGAACGGCTGCTCGGCCGCTGCAACGACGTCGGCCTCCTAGGCCGTAGACTCATAACGCGTTGATCCAGATGCGGGTAGCAATGATTTTGGCGGCGGCAAGGAAATTGGCTGGGTTCTTGTCGTAACGTGTTGCCATAGCTCGATATTGTTTGAGCTTATTGAAGAAGCGTTCGACGAGATTTCTTTGCCGATAGACCCATCGGCTGAAGGAAAAGCTGTCCTTGCGATTGCTTTTGGCTGGGATATTGGCCCAGGCCGCGTTCGACGAGATTTCTTTGCCGATAGACCCATCGGCTGAAGGAAAAGCTGTCCTTGCGATTGCTTTTGGCTGGGATATTGGCCCAGGCCTTCTTTTCCTTGGCTTGTGCACGCAATG
>NZ_JBFUFF010000175.1:0-7854 GCF_056403555.1 Rhizobium sp. P2_G2 | reverse complement strand
GCCGCGGGTCTTCTCCCCCCTTGTGGGGGAGATGGCCGGCAGGCCAGAGAGGGTGTCCCAAGCTCTGCCGCCAACCTAAGCCCTCCGCCTGTTCGGCGACACCTTCGCTGCGGGCCGCGCCGCGCCAGCCGGCTTCGGGCGCATCACCGAAGCCGATGCGACATGACACAACCGCCCCCTCGCCTATTTCCGCCTCACCCGCGCTCCCGGCAAGCATGCCTATTCCGGCGACAGGTCTGATAGTCTGCTGCGGCTGAGCGAACGATCACGCTGCCATTGCGCATTGGTCGGGTCGGTGGCGACCAGTCGCTCGTCGATGGCGAGACTGGTTTCACAGGCCCTGCGCGCCTCCGGCAGATTGCCCTCGGCAACCAGGATGGTGCCGATCCTGCGATAGCTCCTTGAGAGATCGCGCTGCCACTGCATGTTGGAAGGATCGGCCGCGGTCAGCGTTTTACGAATGAGAAGGCTTGCCTCATAGGCCTTGCGCGCCTCCGGCAGATCGCCCTTAGCCTTCAGCACGTCGCCCAGTTTTTCGTTGGCAATCGAGAGATCGCGCTGCCATTCCGCATTGTCGGGGCGGTCATTCGACAGGCGTTGTGTGATCGCGAAAGCCGCTTCATAGGCCTCCTGCGCCGCCCCCAGCTCACCCTCCTTGAGCAGCAGGTCGCCAAGTTTTTCCAGGCCGATCGTCAGATCGCGCTGACATTCCCTGTCGTCCGGATCGGCAGCCGCCAGCCGCTGGCGAATGGCGAGGCCAGCCTCATAGGCGGCCCGCGCGGCCGGCAGATCGTCCGTCGCGAGATCGCCGGTCCTGGTGTAACAGATCGCCAGGTCGCGCTGCCATTCCGTATTCTCCGGATCGATGGTCACCAGCCGCTCTGCGATTGCAAGGCTCGCCCGATAGGTGTCGCGCGCCGCCGGCCGTGCCCCCTCGGCGAGCAGGATGTCGCCGAGATCGTCGTGGGCGACCAGCAGATCGCGCTGCCATCGCCCATTGTCCGGATCGGTGGCGGCCAGCCGCGTAGCGACCGCGAGATTGGCCTCATAGGCCGCGCGGGCGGCCAGAAGGTCGCCCGCCTTTGCCAGCAGATAGGCGAGTTCGTTGTGGCAGATCGAGAGATGATGCTGCCATTCGAGATTGTCCGGATCGCCGGCCGCCAGCCGTTCCACTCTTGCCAAGCGCGCCTGACGATAGGCACGCTCGGCCGCAAAATTGCCCTCAGGCGCGGGAGGAGGATCGAAATCCTCCCCCGCCCTCAGAAATTCGAGCGCGATCGGGTTTGCCTGACCGGCCTGCACTCTCGCATGGTCACGCAGCGACACGCCATCCGGCATCCCTTCGAACAGCGGGTAGAAATGCGCCGTGAGCGCCGCCTCCCGCTCGATTTCCTTTATGCGCCTTTCGAACCATCTCGTCCCATCGGCGAGAGCCTCGTCGAGTTCATCGTCCGTCAGATCCCCGTCTTCGGCAAATCTCGGAAACAACTCGTAGAAATGCTCGTGAAACGCATCCTCGTCGAAGTCATCGCCGAGGTCGTCGGCAAAATTTTCCGTGAGATATTTGAAAACATCCGCGTCCGGACAATCATGCACTGCCTTGAAGACGGCAAATTTTATGTCGGTATCGTCAGGCATAGGGTCTTTTTCTGCACTGTTTGTCATGGCCGCCGGTTTGGGGCTACCTGTGCGGGGAACCTAGCTGGGCGATTGCAGTGAGGCAAGGCAAGCTGGCGGGTGCGAAATCAGCAGTTGCAGGCAGGTCAGCGCGCTTTCCAGCCCGGCGCGTTTTCCAGGACGGGTGGGAAACACGGCTCAAACTCGTAGCCGGCATCCCACGGAGGATCGACGACATAGGATGGATCACAGTATTCTCGTAACCACTGGGCTGCGCGGTCTTCGCAATAACCCGCGTTAAGTGGCGCGCCCTCTTCGTCCAATTCGAGGTTGTTCGTGAATATTGTATACAGCCTCTCCATGGCGCTTGGATCTTGAAGCACCTCAGAATAATCTATGCCCTCCAGCACTTGGGCATGGCCAACGGAACCGTTGGCGATCCACAGGGAAAACCGCGCTATCACCCCGCGAAGATCGGGATGCATTCTCCGAGGCTCGCCTGAACTTTTTTGATCACCCATACACATCTCCTCATGCCCGGCGTTCGAAAGCACATTTCACGCCCGACAACAAGAAACGACACACAAGACGCCCAAGCGTTGCAACAAATCAGGTGCTTCGGCACCCGACCGAGGGAACGTTTCGAGCCAAAATCCACCTCACGGCAGCGCCATGCCCTTCCGCCGGCACCATGCGAGGATGTCTGCGCTTCGCCTGTCATTGTTGCCGATCGCCACCATAGCAATAGCAGGCTTGCCGTTGGTGTCGTTCCCGACCACACCGAAGAAGGGCATTTTGTCCGAAGAACTGCTGGCGTCCACGCTGACATAGCCGCAAGCCGTGAGCACCCCCACCGCGCTTCTCATGCCCCGAATTGCGGAAATGACTGCAGAGGCAGGTTTTTTCAGTTCTTGCCGGACCTCCTGCAGCAGCACCGCCGCTTCGTCCGCTGTCAGCACCGTCGGTGTGCCAAGCCTGGCGTCTGCAGCATGCGCGGTGGAAAGGCAACTGGCATCGAATATCAGGATCGCGACGATAAACAGAGACGTCATGGCATTGTTCTCATGAGCAGATTTGAATGGCCGGGCAAGAAAGCAGGCATCGTGATCCCTGTCCGACACGACATGATTCAGTGTGGGCAGGGATAAGCTGCCGCAAGGGCGCTGCGGATGAGCACCGCTGCGGTGTTTTACTTGTGGTCGCGCCGCGCGTGAAGATAGGCGACGACGACGCGCAGCAGTTCCGGCACCTTTACGCTCCCCGGCGGGCAAAAGGGCGTTGCTGCGCCGAGCTCCGCTCGCTCCAGCGCCACCGCATCGACCACCCCGGCGATCGCGCCGAGGCACAGGCCGAAGTTAAATGAACCGGTCTCCTTGATGTCATGGTCTTCGGATTTCATCAAAAACTCCGCGGACGTGCAGGCGACGCTGAACTCCGGAGCCGAAAGATGCGCCGGCGCGGTGTCGCGCTCGTCGGCTCGACCTTGCAGGGCGCAAAGGACAAACATCAGCGCAAGGACCAAAGCCCTTCGCCCAAATTGGCAAATGTGCATCGAATTCTTCCCCACGTCTTCTCCGCATATGATCCGGCGCCGACCCGGGTCTGCACTTCGATTGGCTCAGCTTGAACCTGCTGGTTTCGACGGCCGAAACCGTTGACAAACTGGGTCGCGGACGTGAAGCCTGAAAGGGCCGCCGACGGTGGTGCCTTGATTGCCCGTCACCTCTGCCTTTTGTCGTCCAGAGGCAAAATTACCGGTCCTTTGTCATCCGGCGGCAAAATTTCGGGGTCCATGACCGGGTTGAAGACCTCGTCGATCAGCACCGCGCCACCGACGCCGAACAGGAAAATCGGGATCAACCACATTTTGAGCGATGTCGGCCCCGCGAAGAGAAACATGAAAACCAGACCGGCGCCCCCAAGTGCCGCCAGCACAATGCCAACCGCGATCGATCTCTTTCGCCGCCAGTAACGCTTCGTCATCATGCCCCCTTGCAAAGAACTGGCCGCAGCCGATGTCAGCGTGACTGCATCGCCGCCAATACCCATTCCACCTGTTTGACTATCTTGAGTAAAACACTTGAAACTTTCAAGCATCGAGGCCAGACGCGCTCACACTTGCCGTTGCCGTAAATCCGCCGGTGGCCGCCGCAAACTCGCCAAAACCATAGTCCGCCAGCGCCGCCCGAATGTGATCGCAGAGCTCCACGCCGATCACCTCGATCATGGCATAGGGCGTGGCACCCGAAGAGCGGCCATGATGCGGGTGGATCGTGCCGAGCTTGCCAATCAAGAAATCCTCGGCGGTTGGGTCACCCGAAGGGCCGGGCGCATTTGCCGTGCGGCGCTTGCCGTATGGACTGCCGGCGTGGATATGGGCTGGCACAAGAAGCCCCCGTTCCGGCGGCGCGTTCAAGGCAGGGCTGAAACATTAGAAACACCCCTGCCCGCAACGCGGTGTCTTGCCGATACAATTGCGGCCTACTTGTTGGGCCAGGCAAAGCCAACCGGAAGACGGACATGAACAAGCAAATCCACATCGATCCCAGCCAGCAGACCACCTATAAGGCCAACCACGCCGATACGACCTATTTCCTCGACAAGGGCGATGTGCTTGACCCGATGGGGGATGGCGTGGACGCATTTTCCGGCGTCACCGGCCGCGATTTTCACATTGCCGGCGCGCTCAAGGGCGGTGATGCGCTCAACATCGGCGATCTCTTCACCCACAAGGGCGCGGGCGACCTGACCGTCACGCATTCCGGCTCGATTTTCGGTAAATTCCAGGGCGTCACGAGCCAGGGCAATGGTCAGACGATCGAGAATGCCGGCCAAATCAGCAGCGACGGGCTCGCTCTCGAGGCTGAGGGAACGCGGACCCACCTGACCAATACCGGAATGATGACCGGTAAGACCGGGGTAAATTTCGACGGCGACAGAGCGTTCCTGGACAATAGCGGCAAGATCTTCGGCACGTCTGACGCCGTTATGGCCTGGGGCGATCACAGCATTCTCACGAATAACGGTCTGATCTCCGGCGGTCACGACGCGGTGAGCCTGAGCGGCGATCATTCGCGCCTGAGCAATGCCGGTTCCATCGTCGGCGTGAATGCGGGCGTCATCGTCGCCGACTTTACCAGCGCCGAGCCGCATTTCATCGGCAATACCGGCCATATCACCGGCCTGTTTTCGATCTATGGCAGCGATGGCCAGGATTTCGTCCGCAACAGCGGCACCCTGTCGGGTGCCGTGGACCTGCGAGGCGGCAATGACGTCTTCGACGGCAGGGGCGGCGTGGCCGCCGACGAGATACGTGGCGGAGACGGCAATGATCTTTTCATCGTCAGCCACAAGGTGACCATCACCGAATATGTCAACGAGGGCTATGATATCGTCAAATCGAGCGTGTCGTTCACATTGCCACAAAATTGCGAGGAACTGCATCTCACCGGCAAGGGCAACATCGACGCCACCGGCACCACATCGTACGAGATGATCGTCGGCAATCGCGGCGACAATGTCATCGACGGCCTTGGCGGCGGCGATGAACTGACCGGAGGTGCGGGAGCCGACACGTTCGTCTACAAGAGCGGCTATCAGGCAGCCTACGTGGTCGACGCCGAGATACAAGGACCGTCTCACGACCTCATCGACCTCTCGGCCACCACCCTGCACAGCTTTGCCGACGTGCTTGCGCATGCCACCAACGGCCCCTACGGCGTCACCATCGACTTCGGCAGCGGCGACACGCTGGTGCTGCATGATCTCCACAAGGCCGATATCCACGCCGGCGATTTCATCTTCGCGTGATGCCCGTGTCGCCGGCCGAGCGCCGGGCGGATAAGATCATTCACAAATCGGTCCATCGCCAAACAGGAGCGAGTGCTTAGACATCGATTGCGAGCTTGCTCAGATCCATGAACATGATCGGATGCCGGCTTTCCCGATTGGGCTCCATGTCCAAAAGGGTGAAACCGCATCTCCCATAAAAATTGACAGACGACCGCTTCGCATCGACCACAACGAAGCGGCATCCGACATTCGGGCAGACAATGCCCTTGGCGACACCGAGGGCAAAGTAGAGCAGTTTCGGCCGCTTGGCGCCGAAAATCAGCTCAAATCATCGGCGGGAGCCCGTCGCCATCGTTTCTGGGAATGTCCATTCGTTGATAGCGCGGGCCGGGCCTTGTTGCCTTGTAAAAGATGAAGCCAACCATTGCGGCAATGCCGGCAAGGGCCAAAACGCCAATCACAACGTGGCTCATCATGTCACTCCGTCGGTAGACGACTGCATTATATCTCAACCGAAGAGCAAGTCACGCCAACTCCGTTAGACGAGGTGCGTGGCGGCCAAAATTCATCTGCCGCAAAAACCAGAAGCTCTTGCACGCGATCAAATCGCGGCACTCGATCTCGGAGAAGTTCGTGAATCAGAAAAGCCGCGACGTTCATTTCATGAATCTCGGAGCCCGACCGAAAACCAAGAATCTTGACGAAGCGTTTCTAGCCGGAAACTCTCTGATTTCTGAGACATAGCGAGCGAAGCAGCTCCATTGCCTTGCGAACGGACGCCCCGCTGTGCAACATCGACCCCACGGATATCGGACAATGTCCGGTGCGACAGAGGAGATATGTCATGTCGGCATTGGTGCGCGGCGCATTGCCGGGATGGTGGAAGATCGCGTCTTTTCATGTCGAATTGCAAGATACCGGCGAGTGCGTGGACGCTTACGGCGTCGACCCTCTCGGCCACATGGTCATCACCGAGGACAGGATGATGTCGATCCTCACATCCAGGGAGCGCACCGACAAGGAGGCCGCAGCGCTCTTCGAAACGATGATAGCCTATTCTGGCTCATACCGTGTGGAGGATGAGGGCAGGCTCGTCATAGAGGTAGACACAGCCTGGCATCCGGCCTGGGTCGGCTCTGAGCAAGTTCGATTCTTCCATGTTGACAGCGACACCCTGTCAATAACCACGGCTTGGCAAACCCATCCGAAGTTCCCGGGGCGAATGGCGCGCGGCGTGCTGACGGCGCAAAGGTTATGAGCGTCGATCCGGGTATGGGGTCCGGGCGCGGGTCGACGGGTGCGGAAATCGAGGTTTCCGTGGCCACCTAACCTTGCAGGCGTGCACAGCGTGCCAGGTTGTTCCTGACCACGAGATAGTGAAAGGGCCTGATCACGTTGAGATACGTGACGCCGAGGCCATTGTGGCAATGCACGACGGTCGTCGCGGTGAGCTGCGTGCCGGTTGGAGAATGGCTGCGGAGCAGCGATAATYGGAAGTCCAGGTGGCGGTCATCCTCACCCAGCACAATCTCGTCCTCGCCTTCCCATTGCACCGGGAAGAAGCCCACGCGTTCGTTGCTTACCCTGGACGCCCGGACCTCGCCGCTGGTTTTGACGCCAAAGGGCGTCACCATGGCGTCGCGCACCGCAAGCAACGCCTTCTGCCACGCGGGCGGATCGCCGACCGCCTGGGTCGCCAGCGCGCGCATGCTGTCCTGTTCCGATGAACTCAAATCGATGCTGTAGCTATCGAGCAGGCTGGCGTTCTCGTACCAGCCTGCAACGGCGCTTTCAGATGGCGGCGTGGTCCGGCGCACAGGCGCCTTGCGTTCTAAACCCATGCCGAAAACTCCAGCCCGGCAGCCTTTGCGATAGCTGCCAAATGTTCATATATCGTCGGTGTCTTTCAGAGCCCAGGACCGCCCAGAGCTGCTCCAATGACACGGCGAACGGACGCGGCGACACCATCAAGATTGTCTGTGCCCATATACGCCTGTGAATTGCCATCGCTGTCCGCCTGGAGGCTTACGCAATCTGGTGCAGAAATCAAGAATCTTGGGGTTGATCGGCAGGGCATCATGTCGCACTCAAGCGCTACGGCGTGCTGTCGATGGAACTGCCCGGTTTCAGCCGCTCGCGCGCCCTGGCAAAGCAATTGCCGGCCGGCTTCTCCACCGCCGACGATGCCATCGGCATCCTGATCGGCCTGCAGCGTTCGGGCGTCCTCTGAGGTACGTGTAGAGTGCCGTAAGGATTCAGAAATATTCGATCCGCAATGCGATGAAGCGGGAGTTGGGGATAGAGGAGCTGAAGACGGCGTGAGGTTTGGGGGGGTCATTGAAACGTGGGGTGGCAGGGTTATTCCATTTACCCGCCAAGAAGGCGAGGTGTCGGATATTAAGAAAGACCCTCTCTGGCCTGCCGGCGTTCGTCGCTGAAATCGAT
>NZ_JBFUFF010000174.1:0-8013 GCF_056403555.1 Rhizobium sp. P2_G2 | reverse complement strand
GATCAAGTCGATGTCGAAACTGCACCATGATATCGCGACCTTCTCCGGTGCCACCATCCTCGGCGATGGCAGTGTCGCGCTCATTCTCGATGTCGCCCATCTGGTGACAGCGGGTCAGCAACAGGAGGCGCAACTGCGCGCGGCCGGATGAGTGAAGCAGCCCTCAAGATCAACAGCAATCTCTGGAGCAATTCCGAGGAAATCGAAGTCCTGACCTTCGACATCGCCGGCGAGACCTTCGCCATCGAGGCGGTGATCGTGCGGGAAATCCTCGATCTGCTGCCGGAAACACCGGTTCCGGGCGCGCGGCCCTTCGTCGGCAGCGTGCTCAATTTCCGCGGCCGGGTGATCCCGCTCGCCGATATCCGSCTSGCCTTCGGCATGGAGGCGACCAAGAYCACYMAYGACAGCCGCATCATCGTCATCGRGCTCRAACTCGASGGYGARCCGGTGCTGATCGGGGTRCGCACCGACAAGGTCAACGAGGTCACYACGCTGRCCAAGAMCGCAAGCGAGCCGCCGCCCAGCGTCGGCATGCGCTGGCGGGCTGATTACATCGATTGCCTCGTCAAGCGCGGCAACGAYTTCATCATCGTACCGAACATGAATGCGATTTTTGCTTACCGAAACGAACTTTAGGGACTGCTCTCGCCGACCGCAAATTTTTAAGGGGACAAGATATGCGTATGACCATCAAATTGAAGCTGGCGCTCGCCTACGGCGTTCTGATCGTGCTGATGCTCGGCACGGCCGGCTATGGCATCATGAGCCTCAGCGGTCTCAACGATGCGATGAGCAACGTGCTCAGCGGCCCCGCCGACCGGCTGCGTCTGGCAATGACCATCAATACCGCGGAACTTCAGCAGATCCGCCAGCAGAAGAACCTGCTTCTCGCCGCCGACAAGGAAGCGATGCAGAGGGCGATCGACTTGAGCGATCAGAATCGCAAGGTTTTCGCCGACGCGCTCTCCGGCGCGGAGGCCAAGTCTGATGACGCAAACCGCGCCAACTGGGCCAAGCTGCGCGCCTTCAACGAGCAGTTCGTGAAATTCGATGACGCGATCCGCGACAAGATGCAGGCAGGCGACCTCACAGGCGCCACCAAGATCTCGTCGACGGGAGCCCGTGAAATCAGCAATGAGATGGACAAGCTGATCGCCGACCTCGTGGCGCACGAGAAAAGCATTATGGACAATGCCGACGACATTTCCGAGGCGCAATACCAGCAGACCCGGATGATCATGCTCGGCATTTCCGGTGTAGCGCTGCTCATCTCGATCATCGCCGCCTTCTGGATCTCGCTGACCATCAGCCGCGGCCTGAGCAAGGCGACCACCGCCGTCCGCGACGTTGCCGAAGGCGATCTCAGCAAGCTCGCCGAAATTGCCGGCAAGGACGAGATTGGCGAACTGCTCGGCCATGTCAACGTCATGATCGAGCGCCTGCGTGGTGTGGTCGGCGATGCGATCTCCGCCTCGCACAACGTCTCTTCCGGCAGCCAGGAATTGTCGGCTTCCTCCGAGCAGGTGTCGCAGGGCGCCACCGAACAGGCAGCCGCCGCTGAAGAAGCTTCGGCTTCGATGGAGCAGATGGCCGCCAACATCAAGCAGAATGCCGACAACGCTGCCCAGACGGAAAAGATCGCCCGTCAGTCCGCCAAGGACGCGGAAACCTCCGGCGAAGCTGTCAACCGCGCCGTGCATGCAATGCGCACCATTGCCGAAAAAATCTCGATCGTTCAGGAAATCGCCCGCCAGACCGATCTTCTGGCGCTCAACGCCGCCGTGGAAGCCGCCCGTGCCGGCGAGCACGGCAAGGGTTTTGCGGTCGTGGCGTCGGAAGTGCGCAAGCTTGCCGAACGCAGCCAGTCAGCCGCGGCGGAAATCAGCGCGATGTCGGGCGACACTGTCCAGGCTGCCCAGGAAGCCGGCGAGATGCTGTCCCGCCTGGTGCCGGATATCCGCAAGACGGCAGAACTGGTTTCGGAAATCACCGCCGCCTGCCGCGAGCAGGATATCGGCGCCAGCCAGATCAACGAAGCGATCCAGCAGCTCGACAAGGTGACGCAGCAGAATGCCAGCGCGTCGGAGGAAATGGCAGCGACTTCAGAGGAGCTTGCCGCCCAGTCGGAAGAGCTGCAGACGTCGATCGCCTATTTCCACGTCGACAGCGCCAACCAGCAGCCGGCAAAGGCAATCGCGCGCAAGCCGCTGGCCGCCAAGCCGGCACAGCGCGCACCGGTGGCGCACCTGGCTTCGCACACCTCATCTCCGCGCCATCAGCAGGAGAATTCAGTCGCGCGCCAGCAGGCCCGGGTCAAGGGTTTTGCGCTCGACCTCAACCATGGCGGCCCGGATTCGGCAGATGCCGATTTCAGGGAAAGCGCCTGATTCAGGAACTCGGCGGGGTGCGCAGATGACCCTGCCGAGTAAAATTCTCCGACGCATGTAAGCGTCGGCGCGGTGCGTAACATATTCGCCCGCAGGGACGTGAATTAATCGCCTCCGCTCACTGACGCAGCAACCAATGGGCCGATCGCTTCACCGCGAAACGCTTTGTCACGCCTAAATTCTGTCTATCGAGGGGACATGCGGATGCGCTTTACAATCAAACTTAAGCTCGGGCTCGCTTTCGGCCTGATGACGCTCATGCTGATCGGCATCGCTGTCTATGGCGTCATGAGTCTGAGCACGCTCAACCAGGCCAGCGGCGACATGATCGACGGTCCAGTGCAGCGAATGCAGCTCGCTCTGTTGACCAATGTTCACGAGGTGGATGCGATCCGCGCTCAGAAGAACGCCCTCCTCGCCAATACGCCTGACGACGTCGCGTCGGCCTTCAAGGAATCCTTCGCTAATATCGATCTGATGGCCTCGACGGCACAACAGGGTCTCGCCATTGCCAGTCCTCAAGGCAAGCCATTCTGGGAGAAGATGATCAGCCTGGGAACAGCCTTCCGCGAACGCTCGCTCGATCTGCAAAATCTGCTCAAGGCCGGCAAGAACAACGAAGCAGAAGCCTTGTCGATGGGCGAGCTTCGCAAGATGACGGTGGAGATGGGGCAGTCGGTCAAGGCCCTGCTGGATATCCAAAAGGAAAAACTCGACGAAGCCGACAAGGCGAATAACGATCTCTACAGCAATACCAGGCTTGTCATGCTGTCGATTGCAGCCGCAGCATTCCTGCTTGCGCTGGGTTCTGCGGTCTGGATCACGCTTGGCATAAACCGCGGTCTGACGAAGATCGCCTCGATCGTCGGCGCCGTGGCGATAGGCGATCTCAACCAGACGGTCGAGATCAAGACCAATGACGAAGTCAAGGATCTGGTCGACACCGTCAACCTCATGACCGCCAATCTGCGCACGACCGCCGGCCTCGCCGACAAGATTGCCGAAGGCGACCTGACCGTCGACGCCAAGCCGTTGTCCGACAAGGACGTGCTGGGCATTTCCATGCAGAGC
The DNA here is from genome assembly GCF_056403555.1 of Rhizobium sp. P2_G2. Lineage (NCBI taxonomy): Bacteria > Pseudomonadati > Pseudomonadota > Alphaproteobacteria > Hyphomicrobiales > Rhizobiaceae > Rhizobium > Rhizobium sp. P2_G2. The sequence goes on along the minus strand of NZ_JBFUFF010000174.1, from coordinate 4,552 downwards.
ATGGTCGCCAATCTGCGCAACACGGCCAGCATCGCCGACAAGATCGCCAACGGCGACCTCATGGTATCGCCGAAGCCGCTCTCCGATCGCGATGTGCTCGGCCTGTCGCTGGAAAGCATGGTCGAACGCCTGCGCGGCGTCGTTTCCGATGCGCTGTCGGCCTCCTACAATGTCTCCTCGGGCAGCCAGGAACTCTCCGCCTCCTCCGAGCAGGTGTCGCAGGGCGCAACCGAACAGGCGGCCGCCGCGGAAGAGGCTTCGGCCTCGATGGAGCAGATGGCCGCCAACATCAAGCAGAATGCCGACAACGCTGCCCAGACGGAAAAGATCGCCCGCCAGTCGGCCAAGGATGCTGAAGTCTCTGGCGAGGCCGTCAATCGCGCCGTCGCCGCCATGCGCACGATCGCGGAGAAGATTTCCATCGTCCAGGAAATCGCCCGCCAGACCGATCTTCTGGCGCTCAACGCCGCCGTCGAAGCCGCCCGCGCCGGCGAGCATGGCAAAGGCTTCGCCGTCGTCGCCTCGGAAGTGCGCAAGCTTGCCGAACGCAGCCAGTCGGCCGCGGCGGAAATCAGCGCCATGTCGGGTGACACTGTGAAGGCTGCCCAGGAAGCCGGCGAAATGCTCTCCCGCCTGGTCCCCGACATCCGCAAGACGGCGGAACTGGTCTCGGAAATCACCGCCGCCTGCCGCGAGCAGGACATCGGCGCTGCCCAGATCAACGAAGCGATCCAGCAGCTCGACAAGGTAACGCAGCAGAACTCCTCGGCCTCCGAAGAGATGGCGGCCACCTCCGAAGAGCTCGCCGCGCAGTCGGAAGAACTGCAGACCTCGATCGCTTTCTTCAAGGTCGATGCGAACGAGGCAGCCCGGCAAGTCGCCAAGCCGGCAGCAAAACCCCAGATGCGGCAGGCCGCGATGTCGAGGGCACCTGCGCCGGCAGCCAGGCCGAACTCCGTCGCTCATCAGCAGACGCGTGTGAAGGGCTTTGCGCTTGACCTCAACCACGGCGGACCGGATGCCGGCGACAGTGAATTCCGGGAAACTGCCTGACATCATCTGGCGAGGGCAAGCGATTGCCCTCGCCGTCAACCCAAAACGACGGCCTGATCAATCCGACGCCGCCGCACAGCTTGCAGGGCCAAGACAATGCGTATGACGATAAAATTAAAGCTAGGAATTGCTTTCTCAACATTGATCGTGCTGCTCGCCGGCAGCTCCACCTACGGCATCCTGAGCCTCACCGACCTCAATCACGACGTCGACAATCTGCTCGGCGGTCCGGTCGCCCGCCTCGACACGGCACAACAGATCCAGATCACCCAGCTGGACTATGCCAGCCAGCAGAAGACGATGATGCTGGACGATGACGCCAGGGAAATCGCACAGGCCAAGGACATAGCCGACCAGAAGCGCGCCCGGCTGGCGACGCTGATCGACAAGGCCGAAGCCCTGTCGACGGAAGAGGACAAGGAGCACTGGCAGCAGGTCTCGGCAGCGATCACGGCGTTCAACAATGCCGACGACCGGCTGCGCGACATGCTGGCCGCCAACGACCAGAAAGGCGCGATGAACCTCGAAAAGACCGAGGTGCGCACGGCGCTCGCCAATCTCGACACTACCCTTCAGACGATCCTGAACAACGAGCATCGCCAGATGCAGGCGGCCAACGACGCCAATGACATTGCCTATGGCACCATGCGCAACCTGATGATCGCCGTCGCGATCGGTGCGGCCCTGATCGGCATCGGCGCTGCCTTCTGGATCGCGACCGGCATCGGCCGGGGTCTCGGCAAGATCAAGACCGTCGCCGACGGCGTGGCGATCGGCGATCTCAACCAGAAGATCGAAATTACCACCAATGACGAGATCAAGGATGTGATCGACACGGTCAACATCATGACCGCCAACCTGCGCAACACCGCGTATATGGCCGACCAGATCGCCCAGGGCGATCTCAGCGTCATGCCGAAGCCGCTGTCGGACAAGGATACGCTCGGTCTGTCGCTCGAAGGCATGGTCAGCAACCTGCGCAAGACGGCCGGCATCGCCGACAAGATCGCCACCGGCGACCTGACGATCACRCCGAAACCACTCTCCGACCGCGATACACTGGGTCTGTCGCTTGAGGCCATGGTCCTCAACCTCCGCTCGACGGCAGCGATCGCCGACAAGATCTCCGCCGGCGACCTGACGATCACGCCCRAGCCGCTCTCCGACAAGGACACTTTGGGTCTGTCGCTTGAAAGCATGGTCGAGCGGCTGCGCGGCGTCGTCGCCGACGCCATGTCGGCCTCCTACAACGTCTCGTCGGGCAGCCAGGAGCTCTCCGCCTCCTCCGAACAGGTGTCGCAGGGCGCCACCGAACAGGCGGCAGCGGCAGAAGAGGCCTCGGCCTCGATGGAACAGATGGCCGCCAACATCAAGCAGAACGCCGACAACGCTGCCCAGACCGAAAAGATCGCCCGTCAGTCGGCCAGGGATGCGGAAACCTCCGGCCAGGCCGTCAACCGCGCCGTCGCCGCCATGCGGACCATCGCCGAGAAGATCTCGATCGTCCAGGAAATCGCCCGCCAGACCGACCTGCTGGCACTGAATGCCGCCGTCGAAGCCGCCCGCGCCGGTGAGCATGGCAAGGGTTTTGCCGTCGTCGCTTCGGAAGTGCGCAAGCTTGCCGAGCGCAGCCAGTCGGCTGCGGCGGAAATCAGCGCCATGTCCTCGGACACGGTGCAAGCCGCGCAGGAAGCCGGCGACATGCTCTCTCGCCTGGTGCCGGACATTCGCAAGACGGCCGAACTGGTGGCCGAGATCACCGCCGCTTGCCGTGAGCAGGATATTGGCGCGGGCCAGATCAACGAAGCGATCCAGCAACTCGACAAGGTCACCCAGCAGAATGCCAGCGCGTCCGAGGAAATGGCCGCGACCTCGGAGGAGCTCGCAGCCCAGTCCGAGGAGCTGCAGACCTCGATCGCCTTCTTCAAGGTCGAAAACTCGGCCCCCGGCCGGCAAGCCCCGCAACATTCCTACGGCAAGCAACAGCAGTCACGCCCCCAGGCGGCCAAGGCTCATATGGCACAGCCCGCACAACCGGCGAGAAGAGAAAACTCCGTCGCCCATCAGCAGGCGCGCCTGAAGGGCTTCGCACTCGATCTCAGCCAGGGTGGGCCTGACGCCGGCGATAGCGAATTCAGGGAAAGCGCATGACGCAACAGACGAGGATGGGCGGCTAGCCGCCGACCTTCAGCAACCAACCGCGCTTCGGCGCGATCACGAACAGCGGCGGCCACGGGCCGTTTGGACTAAGGGGCATAGCGACAATGCGCTTCACAATTAAACTGAAACTCGGCCTGGTATTCGGCTTCATCGTGCTTCTCACTTGCGCGATGGCAGCCCTGTCGATCTTCAATCTCTCTTCGCTGAACACCGATATTTCGCTGATGGTCGCCGGTCCGGTCGCCAACCTGCGCGATTCAGGCGACTTGTCGGATGCGGTCATGCGCTCGATCCGCGCCGAGAAGGATTCCATCCTCAACCTCGATGCCACGAAGATCGGCAGTTATATCGGTGAGGTGTCACAGCAGCGTGATACGATCAAGACGCTTGAAGCCAAGCTCGCTGCCTCCGACGATCCGGATATCCGCCATGCGATGCAGGATTTCTCCGATCTTTACGCGAAGTGGGTCACGCTTCAGGATCAAATCACGGGACTCGCCAAGCAGAACACGACCGAATCCAACGCCAAGGCAGCCGCCATCTCGATGGGCGAAGGCCAGCAGATCACGGTCCAGTTGCTGCAGGTCCTCGACAAGCTCAACAACACTGTTGTCGGCAACGTCTCCGAAACGGACTCGGCCACAAATGATCAATATGCCCAATCGCGCAACATGCTGGTCGGCATGACCATCGGCCTGATCGTCATCTCGTCCGCGGCGGCGGTCTGGATCCTGCTCGCCATCTCGCGTGGCCTGAAGCGAGCCGTCAACCTGGCGGACGCCGTCGCCATCGGCGACCTGGATCAGAAAATCGAGCAGAAGAGCAATGACGAGATCAAGGACCTCGTCAACTCGATGCAACGCATGACGGCGAACCTGCGCAACACCGCCAATATCGCCGACAGGATCTCCAATGGCGACCTGACGATCAGTCCGAAGCCGCTTTCCGAAAAGGACACGCTTGGCCAATCGCTCGAAAGCATGGTCGAACGCCTGCGCGGCGTGGTCGCCGATGCCTTGTCGGCCTCCTATAACGTCTCTTCGGGCAGCCAGGAATTGTCGGCCTCCTCCGAGCAGGTGTCCCAAGGCGCCACCGAACAGGCAGCAGCCGCTGAAGAAGCCTCGGCTTCGATGGAGCAGATGGCCGCCAACATCAAGCAGAATGCCGACAACGCCGCCCAGACGGAGAAGATCGCCCGTCAATCCGCCAAGGACGCGGAAACCTCCGGCGAAGCCGTCAATCGCGCCGTCGTCGCCATGCGCACGATCGCGGAGAAGATCTCCATCGTTCAGGAAATCGCCCGCCAGACCGATCTGCTCGCACTGAATGCTGCCGTCGA
>NZ_JBFUFF010000173.1:0-8077 GCF_056403555.1 Rhizobium sp. P2_G2 | reverse complement strand
CGCTTGGGTACCGCGGTAAAAGTACTTCCACCGTCAATGGCAAGTCCCTTGCGACCGACGACTACATCACGGAGCTGGATCTTCTCAAGGAATCCGAAGATAAATCCAAGAAAGCAATCGTGATTTTGAAGCTGCTGCCTGGACAGGGTGGGGTGAATTCCATCAAGCAGCGTGTCGAGTTTCGATATCAGCCAGGGCAGACGCACCGGACGCGACGCGAGGTCTGGGCTGACTTGATTGCCAAGTACGGCGCACCGCTGATCACGGTCGAACAGTCGGCGCGCGACGCAAAGTCCTCACACGCCATGGGACTTTACTGCTTCGACATGGACCGGGCCGCAACAACCGACCTCGACGACTGCGACATCGATAGAGCGCACAAGAACGGATATTCCTACGACGTCGAGTTTGACCAACACGGCGACGTCGTCTCATACGAGGTCGAGTATGACGCCCGCAGATACGAGAAATCCTACATGGACGCTCTGTATGGCAAAATGGATGCCGTGATCCAGGGCGAGCAGACGTCTTGGTGGCTGAAGTGGTGATGAGCGCTTGTCCGTCATTATCGACAGTCGGAACGACCAAGTGCCAGATTGACCACTATGACGTCCGACCTCAGATCACGTGAACATCTCGTTTCGGATATCCCGTCCTCCCGGAACGGCCTCAGCTGATCGCCGACGCTGTTCCAGCGGAAACAGCGGGCCAAGCCTGCACCGGTTATCCAACCCCATACGGCCGGGCAATATCCTGAACCGGCGGCTTCACGTCTTTCCCATTGGTTGACATGCAAATGACTCGTCCTCTCACCGCAGCGCTTTTCATCACCCCCGGAACCAATGCCAAGGCCGGCGCCGGTCTTGCGACACTGGCCGGCAAATTTCGGCTGCGCCTGCTCATCCCGACCATGGCCTTCGCCGCCATTGCCTGGAATTCCCACGCCGAGGTTCCCGTCCGCACGGTCGCGGCGCTTGAGCCTATCGTGCCGGCGATCCAGCAGCCGAAACCKGACTTCGAAGCCGGTGGATTTCGCGTCGAYAYGCCTGCCRRGAAAATCTATRASCAGGCGATGGCAAACGGCTATACCAMCACGCTTTGGTTCCACGGTAAAAGTGCCGCCGGCGTTGATGGCAAGTCCCTTGCGACGGACGACTATGTCACGCGGTTGGATTTCCTCAAGGAATCCGAAGATAAATCCAAAAAAGCAATCGTGGTCGTGAGGCTTCTGCCTGGACAGGGTGGAGTGAATTCCATCAGCCAGCGTGTGGAGTTTCGATATCAGCCTGGGCAGACGCATCGGACGCGACAAGCGGTCGAGGCTGACTTGATTGCCAAATACGGCAAACCTCTGATCAGGGTCGACAAGAGGCCGATGAGCGGAGCAAAGTCCTCCGACGCCCACGCCATGGGACTTTACTGCTTCGGGACGGAAGGGACTGCAGTGACGGGCCTCGACGACTGCGACGTCGAAAAAGTGCACAAGAACGGATATTCCTACGATATCGAGTTTGACCAACACGGCGACGTCGTCTCATACGAGGTCGAGTATGACGCCGGCGCTTACGAGAAATCTTACTGGGACGCTCTGTTTGCCAAAATGCATGCCACCATCCGGGACGAGCAGAAGCCTTGGTGGCGGATGTGGTTATAGGAGCTTATCCGTCATTGTCTGCAGTCGGAACCCGCTGATCCAGACCCTGGTCGAGCGGCGGCGGGAGAAGACATTCGAGACACTGGTCGACGCGCTTGTGCCGCAGGTGCCGGTCACCCCTGAACTGCTCAAGGAAGCGGAGATGGCCGGCGGCGCCGGCGTTCCCCGACCCGAAACAGCTTTGTCGGCAGCCTGGAAGCGTCATGCCTCATAGAAAAACCATCGAACAGCTTATTTCCGAATTGAAGATCTTTGAAAATCAACAGCTTTGCGTCGAAATCCTGCGAGAGGGCGGCTTGACCCCCAAGCCCATCAGCCTCGTTGGCAAACACGGTCGCCTCTGCGTTCTGGAGAATCTGGAAAGTTCATATGCGGGAGAAACGTTGCCGGACTTCGTGGTCCGCGGCAAAACGATCGTGCAATTGATACGCGAATTGCAAACCTTCGAAAACCAGGGGCTTTTCGTCGAATTATCCTTCGATGCAAGACGAACGCACGAGCCGGTGGGAACCGTCGCGGCTGTCGGTGACAGAATTTTGCTGTCGCCAATCACGACCTGATTTTTGCGTCCGAGGTGACGAGACCTCGCCGCCAGGCGGGGCGAGCGCGCATGCCGGCAGGTGGATTTGCTGCACGGCGTCGGCATGGACGCGATCGATCTGGCCCACTTCTTGCTCCTCGACTCCCGGCAGCGTCGGGGTGTGCGAAATGGAGACAGAGTTTCAGCGGCGATTTCGGTACGTGCGCGTCTTTTGCGCGCTGATCCTCGTCACTTATCTCTTCGGCTCGGTCAGCTGGAGTTTGATTTCCAATTTCCTATAAGGAGAAGCTCCAAGCCAATGCATCGTTAAGGTAGAACTCTCATTCCCCAATAAGTAGAAATGATATTCTTGCTGGAGAAAATTGCCATTCCAAGTCGTTTTCCAGCCAATTCAGGAACAGAATAGAGTGATGAAAAGTTTTAACTTGGCAGGAGACCGCACCCCGCAAACAGGTAGCCTGCAAGGCCGCTCCCGCTGTCCGGACCATCCCGGTATGATCTRCAGATTGCCTTGTGATGCAGACGAAGGCGGGGGCGGCCGAATATCTATGCTTTCCGATCTGTCGCCGCATTCTCTGTCGCTCTGAACCGCCGGGAGTCGTCGGCAATGGCAATCGGACATGGGGCGCAACAGCTTCTGATGATGCTGACAATGGCATCGCGGCTCGGCAAGGCCGGCCGCCTCTGGCTCATCGAGGAACATGTGGATGACCAGGAAATGCAGGGGCTGACCGAACTTCAGAAGCTCGGTGCGGTCTCCACCAGGATCATCGATCACTGCGGGACCAGGTTCATCGAAGTCTTCAGGAAGGCCTGATGCCGGTCCGCGGCGCGCCGACCACGGGATCGACCGGCGCTCGAGCCGACCGATGCGTGGCCAGAGGTTGGCCCGCCCCGGGAGAGGCGGGCCTCCTTCCGGCGGTTTGCGATGAAGCCGAAAGGGTGGTCACTTCCACGATTTGCAAACTTGCGGCGTGTCGCAATGTTCCGCGTGCGAAAGCGCACGAAAAAGCCCGGCGGCCGTAGGCGCTTTGTGTTCCGATGGAATCGGAACCGCGCTGTAAACTTTTGTTTTTACGCATGTCTTTATTCTGACATCGGTTCCCGCTTTCAGACGACATGCTCCAAGCCCGCCGGGCGAAGCGCGGTCTGGTAATCCCGCGGTGACGGATCGATGCCGGCGCCATTCGTCAACCGGCCTGTCGCGAGGCGTTGCCGAACGGAACTGCCGGTCTGACATTCCGCGCTTACATTATACGGAAGCGGGAGGAGGAATACGACTTTAAGGGGCGTTGTCGGGCCACGTTGTTTTCGTCATACTCTCGCACTTGCGTCGGAATGTTGGCGTCGAGATGTTGGCGCCGGGATGTAGAAGGCAGCTCGGAGGAGCGGGCGCCGGCGTTGCGCGGTGAGGGAGACTGGGCATGGCGTTCGAGTTGAAGCGAGGCGAGACCATTGCCGACTTGCTCATTCGGGCCACCAAAGCAAATACCAGGGAATTGAACGAAACGATCATGCTTCACGACGGGCAGGGTGGTGAGTTCGGCAATATGGCCAATCATCTGAAGAACGTGATCGAGGATCGTAAGCTCTGGTACATCAGCGACACGTTCTGGACCTACGTTTTCGGGATCGTGGCGGCTGTGGCCGCGATGGTTGCGCTGGAGCCTCTGTTCTTCTGAGGCCGGAGCAGCCTCGGCTACCGGAGCGAGGGCGTGCTTGACGGGGCTCGCCGCCTCTCTCTGTCAAACGTTGCCATGGCCGCTGTCCGTGATCGGGTAATATGCGTTGATGAACAACGGCCAATTTGCCTCGGCCTCGGGGTGGCTTGGATTGGAGGGGAGGGTGAGGGCGACAAACTTTACAAACACATCTGCCGACGCGACTCTTGCGCTATTCCGAGTTTTGTAGATCAAGGTAGCCCCGATGGCCAATACCGATATTGCACCAAAGAAGAATTCGGTCGTTTCCCTGAATTCAACACGGCTTCGAAGTGCCTTCTACGACGCCGAAACCAAGAAACTTACCATCTGGTCCGGCCGCTTCAGCAAGATAGTCCATCGTGATATTTCCCCCGGCGTCTACAGCAACCTGGTCACGGCACAGAAACCGGATTTTTACTACTTTCACTACATCCATCAGCCGCGATCGCGACGAAAGCCGGCCGTCATTCGATGGATAGTCCTTGTGGTTCTCGTGGCCTTGATCATCTTGTTGTGGAGCGTTGGATGATCCAGGTCTGGTTTTACTGCGCCCTGCTGCTGGAACTCGCCTGGCTCGTGTTTGTCGGTTGGAGCGCATTCCGACTTTTCGCGTGAGGGATACAACGCTGGCCCGGGCCCTGCGCCAGCATTCTTCTATGCTTTGGTCCGCCCACGCTTTTGCCAGTCCTTACAGCGACAAATTCGGTTATTTGACCGCTCCGCCAAGCCACTTTGTCAGCGGTTGAGAAAGCCTCTTCGGCTCGGCTCGCTGACGCCGAAGCCGTCCTCGATGCCCCGGCTATTTCTCAAAGAGCTTCGATCATTTCGAAGAACTCTATGGCAAAGAGGCCACGCGATCGTCAAGGCGCACGGGACCCCACGCACCGAGCATTAGCAGCCCGCCGCTGATCTGCGGCAGGCCGGCATCCCGCCACGCTTTGTTCTGCCGGCAGGCTTTCAAAAGTATATTATTGAAAAAATAGTAATATACGATTTAATATATGCCGCACATCCATATGTAAGACACTATAATTCTGGATTTAGATAAGCATTACTTATCGGAAGTGAGGCCTTTTCGACCACAGTATGGACAGAGAAAGAGTCGAGGTTCTGATCCTGAGGGGAGACACGACCATATCCGATGAGCATGTCGACAGAGCGTCGAAACACCGTTTTCAAGTCAACAGAAATGTTGGCATGTTTTCTTGATAAACACGCCTGTTACACGGGGCGGGGGCTTAATTTTCGGAACGGAACCCGCCCCACCGCACGTCCAATTGGTTGATATTTATACGCTTTCCTCATCGTATATACGATGGATGCGCATTGTCATATATCGGAAGTCTCACACAAGATGATTGCTTCCCGCAACTGGCAGAAGGCACCTTCCAAGGGAAGGAGGAAGCGTATATCCGGGTACACTTCCCAATATTTGATGCCACCATTGGCGGCAGCCTTCCTGAGGGAAGCGTCGATTTGTTCACAGACCGCGCGACAAATGAAAATTGCCGCGCGCATCAATCGAATAATCGAAACTACGCCAACACCATCTCTTTGATCGCCCCTATGACCCGTATTGGATTATAAGGCTTGTCAAAGAACCTCCCTTGAACCGGCAGCATGTCATCGCTGAGATGGCGGTTTCCCGACGTTACGATGATCTTAATCGGCGGCCACCTATCGCGCACCGCGCTTGCTAGCTTCAAGCCGTCCATACTGCCCGGCATGTCGATATCCGTGAAAACGAGATGGATGTCTGAATGTTGGTTCAAGATTTCCATGGCTTCGTCTGCGTTCGAGGCCTCAAAAACTCTGAAACCGCTGGATTCCAGGGAGATTACAACGTCCAACCGTATGAGGATTTCATCCTCAACAACAAGAACTGAGATGCCGTTGTAAATCATCATTAAATGCTCCGCAAACCAGCTTGGCATATGCATCTTGAGACCCGATAACGGAAACGCATTCGAAACGGTAATGATCCCTGCCAAAAGGAGGCCAGGAAAATCACTATGACGTGTCTGTTTTTAGCCATTCGGAGGTAGCAACCATTTGCACCTCTGTTCGTTAAGCAATGAACGTGAGGCCGATCGATCGAAAAGTCCCAAAAAATATGGCACGAAGATAATTTGCGCCGAGCGATCTCAGCTGCCGGCGTTGCGCTTTGGTCGTGGAACGTCGAAACCGATGTCTTCGCTATGGATGAACGCGCCTTCGGGATGTGGAACGTAAATCGCAGCGACAAGGTAACTTTTGAGGATTTGTCGGCTCGTATACATCCTGCCGATCGCGACCGTGTACGGGCCGCCTTCGCGGCTACCCGGGCCGTGGATGGCTCCTACGAGATCGATTTTCGAATTTTACATGGCGAACTGGTAAGATGGGTTTCCGCCCGCGGTCAGGGAAGCGATGTGGGCCGGGTAAATGACAGCATGTTCGGTATTTTTCTGGACGTGACGGGGCGGAAACAAGCGGAGGAAGGGCACGAATTACTAGCTGGGGAGATGAGCCACCGTGTCAAAAACCTCCTCGCAATAGCGGCCAGCCTGACCACCATTACGTCTCGGTCTACCAGCACAACAGAGGATATGGCCCGTGAGCTCACCCAAAGGCTTACTGCTCTCGGGCGCGCGCATGACCTGGTACGCCCCTTGCCAGGCCATGAAGGCAAAGCTGCGTTGATCGGCGATCTTTTCACCGTGCTGCTCGCTCCGTATGATGACAACGGGGCGTTTGCAGGCCGGATACGGGTTTCGGTCCCTCGGATGAGCGTAGGCGAGGCGACGGCTACGACACTGGCTCTGGTCGTGCACGAGTTGGCGACAAACTCGATAAAATATGGCGCATTGTCCTCACCCACAGGGACGCTTGATATTTCCGGCTGTGATGTTGAGGAAGAGTTGACCATTCGCTGGGTGGAGATGGGTGGTCCGGCGGTTAATCCGCAAACCAACGGCAGTGGATATGGGAACAGCATGATTGCGCGTTCTGTCTCCGGCCAACTAGGAGGCTCTATTACTTACGATTGGTCGGACCTGGGCCTCGTTGTCACGCTTGTCGTAAAGAAAGCTCGTCTCTCCAAATGACGAAGGCCGATCCAAGTGGTTGAGTAAAAACGGCCTCGGACGTATCCGCACGTTTTGGTTGTATATTAATTATAACCTGGCATTTTAGTTGTTGACTGATGACCCTCAAAGTCGTAGACCGAGCCGGCACCGACAGGGTTGCACTCTCACCCGAAAGTTTTGATATGGAAGCGAACTATTCGAATGCGCGCGCCCAGTTTTTTGCGGCAGTGCGGGCACTCTCCATATCTCCTGAGAGTCTTCAAATGCGCCTGATCGAAGCAAGCGAGTGTATTTCTGCCGTTACCATCGACGAGTTCGCTCAGGACGTCGAGCTGAAAATCAAATTTGCCCGGATACTCGACCTTCTTGCGCCAGACCGCGACGAGATCGAGATAGTCGCGTTCGAAACTGCCGCGCATATGCGCGATGCTGAGGCGATAACGCTTGCGGCCCTCATTTGCGACTTCTTCTACGAGCTCATTTGACTGATTGCAGCCGCATTCGGCCGGGACGTGTCGGCTGCAGACCAGAGCGGCCGGAACATTTGCCGCCGTTCCCGGTTAGGGCCGGCCACTTAGCACAGAGCCGATTTGAAAAGGCGCTTTGCTCAAGATTCTTCGATCTAATCGTGCAGTAATCTCACTCCAGGAGTTAAAATGCCGAATTTTCCCGCCGATGATGCAGTTGTTTCCGAGGTCGAAACCCTTCGTATTGCCCTGCCGACATGGGTCATAAGCACCGTCGAACTCGTCGAGTTGGCAGAGAATGCGGAACGAGCCGCGACCGCCGCTAATCCCCAAACGGTGGATCGCTCCCGCAAGCTCATAGTCGAAGTCGCCGAGTGGCAGCAGAAATTAAGCGAGTGGCAAAAGCTGGCTCTCAGCCCACGCCTTCTTGCGGAACTCCGAATTCTCAAGGCTACTTTGGACGCCTCTATGGACGAGGAAAATGCTGCCGCCGCCGAGCTAAAGCTGTTCAACTGAGGCGAATGTTAGCCTATGAGGGGCTACGGGAGGCATCCTATTCAATTGTCTGTCCAGTACTCTTCCAATCGGCTGCGAATGCGTCCAGACCTTTGTCTGTATGGGGGTGTTTGACCAAAGCCCTAAGT
>NZ_JBFUFF010000172.1:0-8494 GCF_056403555.1 Rhizobium sp. P2_G2 | reverse complement strand
GTTGTGCCATAACCCCTCCCGCACGATCCCAGTGCAATCGGAGGGAACCCCAATGAAAAATCTCATCCTCGCGGCCGCCGCCGCCCTGCTTCTCGCCACCACCGCCCATGCGGGCGAAGTCAAGTTCCCGGCTGACGCGCCCGTCGCCACGATCACCATTCCGGACGCCTGGAAGACCACGCCGACCGATTCCGGCATCGAGGTTTCGTCCGATGACGACGCGGTCTATTTCTCGATCGACGCGCAGGACGCCAAGGACACCAACGAGACGCTCAAGGAAGCGATCGACTATCTCAACAGCCAGAAGGTTACGGTCGATGAATCGACCAAGAAGGAAGAGAAGGGCAAGCTCAACGGCATGGATGCCTACAATGTCTACTGGCAGGGCAAGGACAATGACGGCCCGGTGACGATCGGCTTCACCGCGCTCGCCGCCAATGCTGAGAAGACCCTGGTCATCACCTATTGGGGCGGCACCGAAGAGCAGAAGAAGCACGGCGACGAGATCGGCGCCATCTTCAACTCGCTCAAGCCGGTGCAATAAGCTGCGCCGAAGCATGTCTCTCGAAAGCGGTTCCGGTTTCGGGATAACGACATGCACGAAACGAGCAGATGAACCGCGTCGACCGAATCCGGAAGTGCGACGCGTTTTGGCGAGCGGTGGTCCGCGCAGCGGAGCAATCGATCCAGTGAATCGACGACAGCTTCAAACGTCCGGAGCGCAGGCGAAAGGCCGGCCAACCAGCCTTGACGCACCGATATCGCCCCGGAGACGATGGCTTTCCGTCGATCCAGACAGGATGCATGCGACGCCTCCGCACCTTTCAGAAGATGAAATCCGACTCATCAACCGAATGCACGTTGTTGAGCAGCAGCAGTGCCGCCTCCTTGCCACCGACATCGATTTCGAAATGGCCCTTGGACGCGGCCTTTTCCAGCGTCTTGAACGACAGGTCGAGCGCCGAAAGATCGATCTTGTCCTGGCCGTGGCGGAAATCGTGGATGACGGTGATGACGAAATCGTCGTCGTCGATGACGAAGATGTCCCTGCCGGCTCCCCCCGTGAGATCGTCGCCATCCTGGCCGCTGATCAACCGATCCGTGCCCGCGCCGCCTGACAAGATGTCGTGGCCCTCGCCGCCGTCGATCCTGTCATTGCCCTTGCCGCCGACCACATTGTCGTCGCCCTCGCTGCCGGTGAGGCGATCATCTCCGTCGAAGCCGAGAATCTCGTCATTGCCGGCCTCGCCGTCGACATTGTCCTTGCCGTCATTGGCCAACACGGAATCATCGCCGGCCCCTGCGCGGATCAGCACATCACCCTTGCCACCGAGGATCTCATCATTACCATCACCGCCGAACAATTCATCATTGCCACCACCCGGGCCGGCGTCGATCGTGTCATCGCCATCATCGCCGAACAGCCGGTCATTGCCGGCGCCCGCCTCGAGCCTGTCGTCGCCCTCGCCGCCGCGGATGACGTCGTTGCCGGCATTGCCGCGCATCAGGTCCGCGCCCTCGAAGCCGGTGAGCTTGTCGTTCTTGCCGAGCCCGAAAATGTCGTCCGATGCGGAAGTGCCTTCGAGGTCGAGCGCCAGGTTGAAGCTGACGCTTGCAGCCTCCGTATGAAACTGGAATCCGTTGATCTCCTCCATCGCCATATAGACGAGCTTGATCTGATCCTTGCCCTCGACGACGACGCCTTGCATGTCGAAGCCGTCGATTGCGAAGCCGAGATCAAGATCGAAGGTCTTGACCAGATCGCCGTCGAGATCGAAAACGTCGATGCTGTGTTGCACTTGGTCCGGTGCAGTGAGGACGCCCTGCAGCACGGCAAAGCCGACGCCATGGATCTCGTGGACGAGAGGCTGGGCATTCTGGCCGGGATTGACGATCGGCCCATCGCCGGCATGCGACAGCATCCTGACGGCGACCGCATCCTCCTCACCGCGCTCGAAAAGCTTCAACGTCTGCTTGCCGTGCAGCACCGGCCCACCGAGGGTGACGGTGGCGATACGGTTGCCGACGGCGTAGAGCGCCTCGGAATCAGCCGGAATGAACCAGCCGGGCGCCTTCTCGGCGCCCTTGTGCAACAAGGTCATGTGGAAATCATTGAGCGGCTCGGCTGCGTAGAGGCTGCCGTCGTCAAAGGCGAAGAACTGGCTGTTCCCGACGTTCTCGAACGTCTCGATCTTCTTGAGCTTGGGCGTGTCGCCGGTATCGTCGTAGCGAAAGAGGTCGAACGGCGCCAGGCTCTCGTCCCGGGCCGACATCACCGCCAGGTCGCGGTCGCGCGGGTCGAAGTCGAAGTCGCTTTCCAGGAACTGGTAGCTGCCGCGGTCGGGAATGAGTATGAAGGCATCGTCAAGCACCAGGCCGTCGCTGGTGAAGATCTTGCCCACGACATGTTCCTTGATGTCGCCCCCGTCGCTGAATAGCGGATTGTAGTAAATGGCGAGATTGCCGCCCCGCATCGGCTGGATCGTCAGCGTATCGACCTGGGCGGAGAACACACCGGGCAAGTCACCCTCGATCGCCGTCCGCGTCTCCAGCGCAAAGCCGCCGGCACCGTCTGACTTGTAGACAACCAGCATCAGATGCCGCTCGGAGGTCCCATCGCCAAAATCGGTGTCGTCGACCAGCACCGCAAAACCGCCATTCGACAGCGCCACCGGCACGCTCAAAAAAGCCTGGTTGTCGTTCTTGGGAAGGATTTCGAAGACCGGCACGGAATGCCTCCATGGCAAGGGTTGCGCTCATCTCGGACTGCGACAGTATGTCGCATGTCAATAGCACGGGATGGGGATGTCGCCAAGCTTGAGCGGAACTTGCTGTTGACTGACCCGGGATCGAGGCTGCAAGGACACACAGATCAGGCCGCGTTCTCATTGCCTACATCCCACCCCAGCCCCCTCCGACCATTTTTGGGTGCACCCCCAAAATCTCCCCCTGCCTCCACCCCATTGTGCCATAACCCCTCCCGCACAATCCCAGTGCAATCGGAGGACATCCAATGAAGAATCTCATTCTCGCGGCCGCCGCCGCTCTCCTGCTCGCGGGTACTGCGCAAGCCGGTGAAATCAGCTTCCCGAGCGACGCCCCGGTCGCCACCATGACCATTCCGGACGATTGGGGTCCGAAGGAAACCGATACCGGCATCGACGCCACGTCGCCGGACAATGCCGTTTACCTGTCGGTCGACGTGGCCAGCGCCGCCGACACTGACGCCACCGTCAAGGCTGCGATCAAGTATCTCGGCGACCAGGGGGTGACCGTCGACGACAAGTCGGCCAAGCAGGAAAACGGCACGCTGAACGGCCTGCCGCTATTCACGGTCTCGTGGGCCGGCACCGACAAGGACGGCGCAGTGACCATCGGCCTCGCCGCCGTGACCGTCGCCGCCGACAAGAACCTCGTCTTCACCTATTGGGGCACCAAGGGTTCCGAAGACGCCGACCAGGCCAAGATCACCGATATCATGCGCAGCCTGAAGCCGGCCGCCAAGTAGGTACTGCTTCGAACAGGCAAACGGCCTGCAAGAGGCACGATCGCGCCACCGCCGGGCGCGATCCAGGGCGGCCCCTCAGATGGGCCGCCCTTTTTCGTTCACGTCACTGATAGACGCGGATGATGCGTCGCGTCGACGGCTCGACGATCACCCGGTGCCGGTTGACCACGGCATAGTCATAATCTTCGTATTTGGGCACGCGGTGGACGATCACCGTATCGGGCAGTTCATCGCCGACAATGACATCACCGTCGATCGTGGCATCGTCATCGTAGGGCTGTTCGACCACATAGTGATCGACCTCGTCAGGCACGACCACCACTTCTCCTGCCAATGCCTGTCCGGCGCCGAGCGCTCCAAGCGCCACCAGCGTGGCAAAAATCCTGGTTTTCATCGTCTCGCTCCTTTCCTTGCGGGCCGTTGATCGAAGGGCAAAGGCCTGGGAGCGGGATTTGTTCCGAAATCGCCAGAAGCGCTCGTGGCACCGGACCGGGCGTCTCGCGGCGCAACCGGCGATCAGGCAAACGCGGTGCGGAGCTTCGCTCGAAACGCCGCACCGCGTGATCCATCGCGGATTGAATGCCTGTTGCGCCAAAGACTTACGCCCTTGCGGCCGTCTGTGGGCCGATCTCGGAGGCGATCTCGGTGACGAGATCGGCGGGGAAACCGCCTTCGCGGGCGTGGCGGTAAACGGTCTCGGCGCTCTCGGCCTCATGGACGCAATAGATCTTGTCGCCGGCAACATAGCTCGTCACCCAATTGTAGGGCTCGTCGAGGCGGGCGACGACGGCGTTCGACGCCGCGGAAATGTCGCGCAGCTGCTCGGCGGTCAGATTGCTGGCGCCGGCTATGTTGCGCTCGATAAGAAACTTGGGCATGCGGGACTCCTCAGATCTGGATCGATGAATTTACCGGAGAAGAGCTACAGCCATACACGGCTGTTCACATCGGAGTGATTCCCCATTTTCTTCGTGAATATTCCCCATTTTTAGAACGTGACCTTTGGGTTCAGAGGGGAAACATTCATTCTCATGCGACTTATCGAGCGTGCCTCCTATCTCGAGCAGTTGCAGTCGTTGCTGCGTCAGGCAGCCGACGGCAGCGGCAGCGTCGTGCTGCTCGAAGGGGAAGCCGGCGCCGGCAAGTCGTCGCTCACGGCAGCGTTTTCGCGCACGGTTCCTGCCGGCACGCATGTGCTGTACGGCGCCTGCGAGAATTTCGGCACGGCTGAACCGCTCGGTCCTCTGCGAGACATGGCGCGCGACGCCGGATGGACGCTGGCCAATGCGTTCGATGGCAATTGGATCGCGCTTTTCTCGGAAATCCTAGGTCTTTTGAACGAGACCAGCGCCACTACTTTGCTCGTGATTGAAGACATTCACTGGGCCGACGATGCGACTCTGAACCTCATCCGCTATCTCGGAAGGCGCATTCGCCATACCCGCATCCTACTTGCGATGACGGCGAGAAATGACGATACGACCAGCCAGGCGCGGCTGCGGCAATTGCTGGCCGACATACCGCCTGCGCATTGGCTGCGGATCGCCGTCCCGGCGCTCACCAGGACAGCCGTCCTCGATCTGGCCGGCGAGCGCGGTCTCAACGGCGAAGCGATATTCCACGCCACCGGCGGCAACGCCTATTTCGTCACCGAACTTGTCGAGGCCGGCGAGTGCGAGCGCCTGCCTGCCACCATCCGCGATGCCATCCTGGCGCGCGCCGATACGCTATCCGCGGTCGACAGGGATGTGCTGGCGGCAGCGGCGATCTCGCCCGACGCCTTCGTGCCCGAACTGATCGAAGCGATCTGCGGCGCGGCGACCCGTTCATCGCTCGAAACCTGCATCGCCTCGGGACTCCTGATGCCCTCAGGCGCAGGCTTGATGTTTCGCCACGAGATCGCCCGCCAGGCGATCGAGCAGTCGCTGCCGCCGCTGCGCCGGCGTGCGCTCAACGGCGAAGCGCTGGCGTTCTTCCGCAGCACGAAAGATGTTTCGATCGCGCAGATGGTGCATCATGCCAACGAAGCGCAGGATATCGCAGCGATCCTCGAACTGGCACCGCAGGCCGCGGCGGAAGCCGCACGCCTGAGCGCCCACCGGCAGGCGGTGCGGCACTATGAACTGGCCCTGGCGCATGCCGCCGCGCTGGGCAAGGCCGAACGCGCCGCACTCTACGAAAGCTATGCCTTCGAATGTCATCTGATTGGCCAGATGGAACGCGCCATCGCAGCACAGAAACACGCCGTGGACCTACATCGGGAATTGGGAGATTTGGCCCGCGTTGGCGAAAATTTGCGCTGGCTCTCCAGGCTCAGCTATCTCGCGGGCCATCGCAAGGATGCGGAACGCTTCGGAAACGAGGCCGTCGATATTCTGGAGGCCATCCCTCCGCATGCCGAACTTGCCATGACCTATTCCAACCTGTCGCAATTAGGAATGCTGGCCGGCGATACCAAAACCGCGACCGAGTTTGGCGACCGCGCCATCGCGCTGCTGACGGCCGGAGCGCTCGACAGGCCCGATATTCTCTGCCACGCGCTGAACAATGTCGGGACAGCGATCTACCACAAAGAGCCCGATCGGGCGCGTGCATTGCTGGATCGGGCCTTGGCGATCGCACTCGACCACGATTTCCAGGAACATGCCGCGCGCGCTTTCACCAACCGCGGCTGGATGGAAAGACGCCTTCATTCGCCCGGCATTGCCCAAGATTTCCTCGACCGCGGCATCGCCTATTGCGTGGAACGCGACATAGACACCTGGCGCGACTATATGCGCGGCGAACTGTCGGAACTGCTGCTCTCCCTCGGCCGCTGGCAGGAGGCGGCCATGGCGGCGCAGGCCGTGGTCGATAATCAGAATGCCCCCGCCTTGTCCCGCTATCCCGCGCTTGCGGCGCTGGCAACGCTCAGAACCCGGCGTGGCGAGCCGGCCGACGATCTGCTCGCGGAAATGGCGCGGTTCCTTGAAAACGGCCTCGAATTCCAGCGGCTGTCCGCCCATGCCGAACTGATGGCGGAACGCGCATGGTTGGGGCTCGCCGACCGCACCTCGGCGCTGCAGCGCCTGTGCCAGGCCCACGCTCTCGCCGTCGACGACATGGAACGCTCGACGATCTATTTCTGGGCCTACATGCTGGGAGAGCGGGGCCTCGCCCCGGATCGCCTGGAATGCGACCCGGCCGTCGTGGACATGATGGAAGGGCGATGGCAGGCGGCGGCCAAAATCTGGGACGCGAGAGGCGCCTCCTATCTCTCCGCGATCGTCCTGCTGCAAGGCGACCCGGAAGCGCAATATCGTGCGCTGACGACGCTCGAAGCGCTCGGCGCGACAGCGGTCGCCGACCACGCAAGAGCGGTCATCCGCCAAAGAAACGGCCGCGTTGCGGCGCGTGGACCGAGAGCAAKCACGCGCGCCAATTCAGCCGGCCTGACGCGCCGCGAGATGGATGTGCTGCGCCTGATCGAGGAGGGACGGACGAATATCGAGATCGGCGGCAGACTTTTCGTCTCGGCAAAAACCGTCGACCATCACATCTCGTCGATCCTCGCCAAGCTGAATGCAAAGTCCCGAGGCGAAGCAGCCGCCCTTGGCCGGCGGCTTGGTCTTCTGGCATAGGCACTGCAGAATTTCGCGCGGTCAGCACCCGGGACTGCATGGCATCAGGCTGAAAGGGAAAACTTCACTTCCCCAAACAATCCCTCAGCGACTTGGCCAGATTGCGCATCATGTCGAAATAGAGCCCCTCGCCTTTCGGCAGCGTGCCGGCCTCTGGGTCGAGCACGCCGGATTTGGCGTCGGTGCCTTCCAGCACCACGTCGATCAGTTTTGGTTCGAATTGCGGCTCGGCGAAGACGCAGGTGCTTTTCAGCGACTTGACCTTGTCATGGATCTCGGCGATGCGCGCCGCCCCCGGCAGGGTTTCGGGCGAGACGGTGATCGAGCCGGCAACGGTGACGCCGAACTGGCGTTCGAAATATTGATAGGCGTCGTGGAAGACGATGAACGGCTTATCCCTGACCGGTGACACCGTCTTGCCGATCTCCACCGCGAGCGCATCGAGATGATCGTCGAGGATGGCAAAATTCTTGGCGTAAATCCTGGCGTTGGCCGGATCGGCCTTGATAAGTGTCTTTTCGATCTGGATTGCCATCGCCTTGGCATTGTCGGTGTTGAGCCAGAGATGCAGGTCGGCTTCCTTGTGGCCGGCCACGGCCGGGCCGTCATCGGCGTGCGGCTCGAACGTGCCGCTCTCGCGCACCGGCAGTTTGATCAGGCCGGGCGCATGATCGAGTTCGACCACCTTGGCATTGGCGCCGAGGGTCGCCAGCGGCTTTTCCAGAAATTTCTCCATGTCCGGCCCAACCCAGAAGATGATGTCGGCGCCTTCCAGCTTGGCGGCATCGGATGGCTTCATCTGGTAAGTGTGCGGTGACGCAGCCCCGTCGATGATGACATCCGGATCGCCCACGCCATGCATCAGTGCCGCGACCAGCGAATGCACCGGCTTCAGCGACACCACGACCTTGGGCGCCGCCAGCGCCGTCATCGGCAGCACTGCGAGCAAAGTTGCCGTCCAGAGCAATCGCCGCATCGGCTTGATCCCTTTGTCTTTCGACCTATCCCTGGCAATGGGCAGGTAATGTTATTACATAAATTGCGTTACGCTATAACGTATGCCATAAGGGCTGCCAAGCCTCGCGACCGGAAAAATTCATGCTCAAGCGCACGCTCGAACCGCATATCCTCGTCCGCCTCGACAATGCCGGCGTCAGCCGCAAGGGCCGATGGCTGGTGCGCGGCGTCAGTTTTTCCGTCGGCCGCGGCGAGATCGTCACCCTGATCGGCCCCAACGGTTCCGGCAAATCGACCTCGGCGCGCATGGCGCTCGGCCTGATCGAGCAGAGCGAGGGCGAAGTGGCGCAGCGTGCCGGCCTGAAGGTCGGCTATGTGCCGCAAAAGATGTCGATCGACCGCACCATGC
>NZ_JBFUFF010000171.1:0-8536 GCF_056403555.1 Rhizobium sp. P2_G2 | reverse complement strand
GGACCGACCAAGCTCCGCTCCGTTGACAGCATTTACCACACAGCAGAATGACTACAGTAAATTTTCTAACGATTTGATGCGGCTTATGTTAAAAGCCCGGTCACCGAAACATATGTTTCGTCATCCGGCAGACGCAATCCAATCCTTGTCGGCACACAGCCGACCTTAAGATAAAACTAATGGCACGTTGCTAAAGTCCGGCGCGCACGAAACTATTTAAAAGGGTTGCCGCCTTCAGATGGCTCAATTCGCGGAACAGCATCATTCACGGCAGAATGTCTTCATTTCGGCAGAAAGAAAATCTCTCGCCGAAACACTACGCGAGATCTATCTCTGGCGCGAACTCGTCCAGTTCCTCGTCTGGCGTGACCTCAAGGTTCGCTATAGCCAGACCTATGTGGGCCTCGCCTGGATTCTCATCCAGCCGCTCGTCTCGCTGATCCTGTTCAGCGGCATCTTCGGCAGATTCATCGGAATTCCTTCCGATGGCCTGCCTTATCCAGTCTTCGTTATCTCCGGTTTGGTGCTCTGGAATTTCTTCGCCAACGGCATGATCAACGCCGCGTCGAGCCTGGTCAACAATGACGGCCTGATCAGCAAGAGCTACTTTGCGCGACTGGCCATTCCTCTTTCCGCCATCCTGTCTTCCCTTGTCGATTTCCTGATCGCGCTCGTCTTCGCAGTCATCGTCCTGCAGTATTTTCACACTCCGCTTTCCCTGAAGATGCTGATCGTCATCCCACTCGTCGGCCTTGCCTTTCTCGCAGCCTGTGGCGTGGGCTTTTTCCTTGCCGCCGTCAACGTCATCTACAGGGACGTCAAGCACATCGTGCCTTTTCTGGCTCAGGCATGGTTCTTCGCCTCCCCCGTGATCTATTCGACAAAGCTTCTGCCGCCCGAATACAGGATGGCGATGGCGCTCAACCCGATGGCTGGCGTCATCGAGGGCATGCGCTGGAGCCTTGGCACGTCAAGCGACCCCTGGCTGATGATCGGCGTCTCAGCCTTAGTCTCGACGGCAATGTTTGCCATTGGCATCCTTGTCTTCAATCGCCTGGAGGGCCGGTTCGCCGATGTCGTATAGTGTCCCTGCCCATAGTTCCRAGACTGCCGTCACCGTAAACAACATCTGGAAGCGCTACAGCAGGCAAAAGCGCACGACCCTGTCGGAAACCCTCACGGAATTCGGCCGCGCCCTGGGCAGAAGAGTTGCCGGCAGGACGCCCACAGACCAACGCGACAACGGCGTGTTCTGGGCGCTCAAGGACATATCTTTCACCATAAACCGCGGCGAGATCGTGGGCATTGTCGGCAATAACGGCGCTGGAAAAAGCACGCTGTTGAAAATCCTGTCTCGTATCACCCCGCCGTCGCAGGGCAGCGTCAGATTTTCCGGCCGCGTCGGCTCGCTGCTCGAAGTCGGTGCAGGCTTCCATCCCGAGCTGAGCGGACGCGAAAACATATTCCTCAACGGTGCGATCCTGGGAATGTCGAAACGCGAGATTGCCGGGCAACTGGACGCGATCATCGACTTTTCCGGCGTCGAAGCCTTCCTTGACATGCCCGTCAAGCACTATTCCAGCGGCATGTATATGCGGCTCGCCTTCTCCGTCGCTGCGCACCTGGAAAGCGAAATCCTCCTGGTCGACGAAGTCCTGGCGGTGGGTGATACCAATTTCCAGCGAAAATGCATGGACCGGATGTCGGATGTGGCAAAGAGCGGACGGACCATCCTCTTGGTCAGCCACAACTTGACGGCCATTCAATCCCTCTGTCAACGCGCATTGTGGTTCGAAGCCGGGCAATTGCGGGGGGATGGCCAGACAGCCGACGTTCTCAATGAGTATCTGAAGCTTTCTTCCGGCGTCGAGGGCATTCCACTCAAGATCTGGGATCCTTCAAACGCTCCTGGAGACGATGATTTCCGGCTGGAACGCGTCGCGATCTATCCGGTGGATGGCAGGCCCGGCGATCCCATAGATATCGGCTCGCCCTTCTGCCTCGCGGTGGATTACGTGAACACCATCGAGAACGCGGATATCAACCTGGTCTGGCTTGTGCACAATGCCGAAGGCATCCTGCTCTGCGAACTTGGCTCATGGAACCCCAGACCGGCACGGGCTCGGGGACACTATCGCGAAACATGCTTCTTCCCCGCCGACCTCCTGAACGAAGGCGCGCTTTATTTCAGCCTGCAGGTGGTTCGGGAGCATGAACTCACCTATCAGATGCCGCGGCTGATTTCGTGCGAACTTCTCGACAGCCCCAATGGCAGGGATGGCTGGTTTGGCCATTGGCCGGGCGCTTTCCGCCCGAGACTGCCGTGGACGATTGACCGGCTCGACAATTCTGCTTCCGAAGCGAGGGATCTCTGAACCATGCGATACCTTATCGAGCGGGTCGATATCGCCCGACAGGCTCAGGATATAACCATCCCTTCCGATTGCAGCGGGATCGCGCTCGACGTCAGGCGAGGCCAGCGGCCCTTGGGCTTTCTGATGGCGGATCGACAGCCTGGGTCCACGCTCCGGGCTGCCGATCTGACGGCCTGGATCGAGAAGGAGATTGCGCTGGAATGCCTGAACCAGCAGGAGACCGAGACGATAGCTGATGGGCCGATGCCGCAGGTCACCATCGTCATTTGCACCAAGGATCATCCCGACCTACTGAACCGTTGTCTCACTGCCATCCACGCCCTCGACCTGCCGGAAGGCGTGGTGCTGCCGGAAATATTGGTCATCGACAATGCATCGGTCACCACGCAAACGCGGGACGTGGCGGCGCGCTTCCCCGGTACGCGCTACGCCCTCGAACCGAAGACCGGATTGAACTTTGCCCGAAACCGCGCGCTTCAGGAGGCAAAAGGGGAGATCCTCGCCTTTATCGACGACGACGCCGTGGTCGACCCCGCCTGGATGAGAGGCCTTTACCAAGCCTGGGCCATGTCCCCGTCAGCCGGCGCCTATGCGGGGCAGACTCTGCCCTTCGCGCTGGAAACCGAAGCACAGATCGTCGTCGAGCGCATCGGCGGCTTCAGAAAAGGCTTCCTGCCGATCGTCTTCGGGCGCGAACATCCTTCCGATCCGCTTTATCCCTGTTCGACGGCCTTCGGCAACGGCTGCAACATGGCATTCAAGGTGGAGGTGATGCGCGGGCTCAAAGGCTTCGATATCGGTCTGGACATGGGCGCGGCCCTGCCGGGCGGCGGTGATCTCGATGCGCTCTACCAGGTGGTCCGGCACGGCCACGACCTGGTCTATCAGCCCCAGATGCTGGTCTTGCACGAGCACCGGCGCGACATGAAAGGACTGAGGCGCCAGATCAGGCGAAGCTGGGGCATGGGTTGCATGGCGTTCCTGACGAAGATTCGGGATTTCGATCCCGAGATGCGGCCAAAGGCAAATACGTTCATCCGCTGGTGGATCCGCGCCATGCTTCGGGAGCTGGTCTCGCCCAGGCCCAAGGCACCAACCATGCCGAAAGCGCTGCTCCTGCAGCAATTCGTCGGCGCATGCATTGCGCTTACCGGAACCTACGACCGCGCCAAGTTGCTTGCCGCCAAGATCGCGGCGCAGTCAGAGCTGTCGAAATGAACGGTCACGGTCATGACGAGGGCTCGCCGGTCGTCTCGTGCGTGATTATTTTCTATAACGCCGAACGCTTCATCGGCGATGCGATCAAAAGCGTCATCGCTCAGGACTACGAATCCTGGGAGCTTCTGATCGTCGACGATGGCTCCAGGGACGCCGCGCGAAGCATTGTCGATGCTTGTGCCCGCGACTATCCGCAAAAAATCCGGGTCTTGGAACACGAAGGTGGCGCGAACCGCGGAAAGAGCGCCTCGCGCAACCTCGGCTTCCGTCATGCCCGCGGCAGATACATCGCCATGCTGGATGCCGACGACTTTTGGCTGTCGGAAAAACTTTCGCAACAGGTGGCGCTGCTCGATCGGTTTCCCGATATCGGCATCCTCTATAGCAAGGTCTCATTCTGGTATGACTGGACAGGCCGTCCTCGCGACAGGCTCAAGAACTGGACGTCGGTGCTCGGCCTGCACGCCGATCGCATCTATGATGGAAAAAAGGTGCTCCGACGCTTGCTGCTGGCAACCGCGCGCGGTGCTCAGGACATTTCGCCTTATCCTTCGGCCAGCATGTTCAGGCGCGCTTTGCTGGATGTCACGGGAGGTTTCGACGACGACTTTCCCAGACTCTATGACGACATGGTGTTCTTCACGAAGGTGTTTCTGAAAACCAATGTCTATCTGCATGGCGGGATCTGGACAAAATACCGCAACAGCCCCGACGACGAGTATTCGCTGAGCTATCAGATTGCCGACGCGAGCGGCGAATGGTCGGGAGACCAACCGAACCCGATCGAGAAATCCTACTTCGAAAGAGTGCGTTCCTATATCGACGGCGAGCCGCGAGCCGGCTGGAGGCTCAGGTTTACAGCTCGGCTCGCGCTCGCGCGATACAGCCATCCCTGGCTATATCGTCTCGACAACGCGATCTGGCGCCTGAGAATCACGATCTCGTCGGCACTGCGCAATCGCGCCCACGCTGTCGTCCGGGCTCTTCGGAACGACAAACGGCGCTTGAAGTCGGTAAGCTGGGGAACTTTGAAGACGCCGAGCCCGCTTTTTGCCGGCGAAAGCACCCGTGGAACGGCAGTCGATCGTGAATTCGCCCGCCAATTCTGTCTTCGTTTCAGGGATCGGATCACTGGCGCAATCCTCGAATATGGCGACGATTCACGCAGCCGGAACTTCGGCCACGCTATAGAAACCGTCATCGTCGGCAGACCGGGAAATGTTCCTCCGGCCGACCTGCGCTTCGACTGCATCATAGCGATCGACATCGTCCAATACGTGCCCGACATCGCGTCTTTCCTAGCCACGATACGCAATCGGCTGAAGGAAGGCGGCACCGCTCTGATTTCCTTTCCCGCGCTTCTACCACCCTTGGCAGGAACTGAGGATCTGTGGCGCTTCACTTATGCCGGCGTATGCAAACTGCTGCAGCAGAATTTCCCTGGCGACTGCATCGAAGTTCACCCGTATGGAAACGTCGCAAGCGCCATCGCCGCCCTGCACGGGATGGGGACGAGGGACCTCGAGGAGGGCCTGCTCAGATCTCATGGCGAGGAGGGGACGGTCATGCTGTTCGCCGCCATCGAACGGACAAAGTAAGTCGGCGACAACAGAAAAGTGGCCGCCCAGATGACTGGCTGGCCTACCTTGCCGACGGCGACACAAGAGCATACCCGTATTTTTCGCGCTATCGCGAAACGAGTTCGTAGGTCAGGAAGCCGCCACGCCATTGCCGCGACTGCAAGCGGAACAGAGGCCCGTACCAGGCGCGAAAAGCTTCTTCGGTGATGAGAAAATGGTCGTCCTGAAGCGGCCAGGGGTTTCCCGAAAGCTTCTGTCGCACATTTGCCTTCAGGCCCACGATGTCCCCCCGGTGCCAGTCCCGGCTCGCTCCACCATCCATTCCGAAGCGAGCGGCCAATCGCCTGGCGCTGTAGCCGCCGATGTCTCCCCAGGTCGGTTCCATATCTTCGAGCACGACATAGGCCGACCCGCCGGGTTTGAGCACACGGGCGATCTCCACAAGGCAGGAGGCCGCGTCTTCCATATGGTTGAAGCTCCAGAAAGCCATGGCGGCGTCAAAGGAGCGATCCTCGAACGGCAGGTCCTCCCCCGTAGCGCGAATGAAATGGATCTGTAACTCAGGTGGGCGAAACCGTGATCCGAACTTCAGCCATTCGGGATCCGTCCACACATCAGACGGATCGATAACCCAATAGTCACAGCTCGGATGGAGGAAGCGGGCCGGGAGCCCTGCCCCGCCGCCGATATCGATCACCTTGCCGCGCAACGATTCGAGAAACGGCCTGTGGCGCAGGAGCTCGTGGTCGAAATATTCGTCAAGCTCGCCTTCGCTCTTCTGCAGCAGGTCCCGATACCACTGCTCCATGTCTCCCAGACGGCTGGCCCAATCCTCCCCCATCTCAGTCTCCCATCCGTCGGCTGGACCCATTTTCCTCGATCATACCGGACCAGCCCTCCTCATCGAACACTCGAACAGTTCTCGTCATCACGTGCGTATATCCGCGAAACTCGCCAATGCGGCGGCGGTATAGTGTTGTAAAGAGAACGAAGATTGAGCGATTATCACCACCCAGGCAAGCGGATTCCTGCCTATCCGGGCTCTCAAGCGCCCTGTAAAACCGGTGAACAGTGCTTCCGATTCTACGCATCATGAGAACGCGTCGCCCGAAGACCGATGATGACGGGAAAGGCCTTATCCTTTGCCTCGAGCTTGGCCAAATCCACTTCCTCGGACACAAGCCCCTGCAGGAACACGGTTGCCGAATAGGCGTTGCCATAGACATCGAAGGTGACATTTTCCCGGCCGAAGACGTCGCCGACCAGACGCGGTGCGGAGGCAGCGGTCAGCGACCAGAACCAGGTGTCGCCCCATTCGCCTCGATCGATCGGTGTAATCCCGGGAACAGTGAGCAACAACGTTCCACCGGGCCGCAGCGCCCTGTGCAATTCGGCAAGCGCGGACTTCATGTCGTAAATCAAATGCAGGGTCTGAGTTAGGACCAGGCAATCGAATGCGCCTTCAGGCAACGTGCCCGCCACGGAGATATCGCCTATGATTGTGGCAATCGGGTTTCCCGAATGCACATGCAGGATATCCTGATATGTGATTTTGTCACCGCCGAACTGGCGGCTATAGCTGTCGTCGCCGATTTCGAGCACCCGGCCCTGAATGCAGTCCCTGTTGGCTTCGAGATACTGTTCTACATAGACACGGTCGACAGGCGTGCCACGATCCCAGCCGAAGTTCAAACTGACCGGCGTGATGCGGTCGAGATCACCCAATCTGACCGCCCCCACGGGCAAGTTCTTTCCGAGCAGGCGCCGGATCGCGACATCCACGCTGCGCGGCAGCTTGGCGGAAATCCTCTGAGCGACTTCGCGCCGAACGAAAGATGGATTTGAACGCAGCGATGCCCTGATGTTCTTCCACGCGAGCCGCGGCGACGGCGCTTGCTTGATCGAAGTCCAGGCAGATTTCAGCATTTCCATTGTATAATATTCCGACCAGATGATCCGCCCGTCGTTCCAGGCCTGTTGCAGTTCCGGGTCCGCCTGACGTTCGTGCCGACTATGAATCCGGAGAACCGTCTCCAGCATGGCCGAATGATCGGCCGACAGGTTGGACCTGTGCCAGCGATCTTCGGCGATGATGGCGGGATGAGAGGCGACCGGATAGCTGGCCGCAAGACGCAGATAGACGTCATAGTCCTCGCAGCGTCTCAGGCCGGTATCGAAGCCACCCTCGTCGGCCAGGACCTTACTGTTGTAAAGAACGGCGGCATGCATGCCGATGACATTTCCCCGTAGCAGGTCCTCATAAGGACGAGCGCCAATGGCAGTGTAACGATCGCCACCGATCGGCCGGCCGTCCTCGGATATCGTCCGATACCCGCCATACACATAGGCCGCGGCTGGAGCATGGGCAAAGCATGCCACGCCGGTCTCGAGCGCCTCCGGCAGCAGGCGGTCATCGGCATCGAGAAACAGGATCAATTTCGCACTGGCCGCATGCAGGCCGGTATTACGCGCCGCCGACAGGCCTTGGTCGACCTGGCGGATGTATCTGACACTGCTATGTCGGGATACAAGCTCGGCAGCATTGTCGCTGGAGCCGTCGTCAACGACGATGATCTCGGCCGCTGGCATGGTCTGCGACAAGATCGACCCGATCGAATCCGCCAGGTAATGCGCGTGATTACAGATCGTTATGACGACCGAGACCGGCCATTCGGTGTCTGCAGAACTCATGCCTGGGCATATCCTTCGTAAGAACAATCCGCGGTGAAAGTCTGCCCAGTGTATAGGGAAAACACTATCCATCCAGTCCAGTAGTGACGTGAGCGCAGCAACATATCAACCGACCACTTCATAAAGCATGCAGATAAAGAAAACATATATATGCAACGGAAATCATATTTTTCTATGTTTAACATTACCGCCATATCCTATCTGACGGCTCATCAAATCGAAGCAATTTTGATACGGGACATCGCATAGTACCGCTGTTTAGGATTAGGCGCGGAAAGCGCCTTTACCCGATCCCGCGCCTCTGCCGCTGGCTATTTCCAGTCGTTATCCTCTCCGGCAATACCGCAGGCGCCGTTGCAGCCTCGGCATCGGCCTGATCATACAGCTTCTGACCACGCGCAGGGTTCGGTAGCAGAGGGAGAAATTACTCTGCGGAACCTTTGGCGCATATCATGTACGGCTTCGCTCCGCACGCCATCATGGCGGGGCTCTGCGCTGATCGCGGTCAAGGCCCTGGCCCAGGACGGCCAATTCGATATTTGTCGCGTGGCTTCTCGGTCTGGATGAAGCCACAAACTTGATCTACGGTCTCTCGGAGGATAAGATCGTCAAGGTTCTCGGCATTCGGGATTACTTCGGTACTGCTATAGTCATCATTCATCGTCGTAAAGC
>NZ_JBFUFF010000170.1:0-8778 GCF_056403555.1 Rhizobium sp. P2_G2 | reverse complement strand
AAAAGGGCGTCAAGGTCTCCAATGCCCAGATGGCAAGCCTCAATATCATAGGCGACCCGTTCCATCCGGAGTGGAACTACACTATCACACCAAGAAACATGTAGCGCTTATTGTCCGAACCGTCCTTAGCATCAAAAGGGAATTACAACCTGCTGTTATCGCTCAACTACTCTTAGATCGGGCTCTTACAGGTTGTTTCCGTTCCGACAAAAGTCAGACGGTCATGAATAAACACCGCCATCCATGGGTTTCATCATTGGAAACATTGCGAAGCGGGAGACGATAGCTGCCCTGCCGCCGGCGGGCATCGCCATGATCGTCATCCTGCGCGGCGTCTTCGGCCTGATCTAACCCACCGGGCTCATATGGCTGGCCTCCACCGAACGGTGGATGACGGTTCTGATGCCCTGATCTAACGTCGCGCCGGGGCTTGGCGAAAGGATGCATGATGGACGATCCGATACTCGTATCTGGACGCAATCATTCAGGCGCGAAGCATATATTCCCTCAATCTTAGATAGACGATTTATCCATTGTTGGCTTGACCCAGCGACCCTCGATGTTGAGTACCGTTTCCGTTGAAGGAACCAAAATCATGTCCTCGTATGCAACAGCAAGCGATGTAACCCTGGTCAACAACTACACCGCGAACGGTCAATACTCTCCCGCCACCACAGCGCTGGCCGATGGCGGCTGGATGGTAACCTGGTGGGGCGAAGGGACGGGTGATAGTCCTGATGGCATCCTCCAGCAGCGCTATGCAGCGGATGGCGACAAGCTGGGGCCTGAAACCCTGGTCAACAGTTACACCACCAATGGTCAATACGCTCCCGCAACCACGGCGCTAGCTGATGGTGGTTGGGTGGTCACCTGGGAAGGCGAAGGAACGGGCGACAGCTATGGCATCTACCAGCAGCGCTATTCGGCGGATGGCGACACTGTGGGGGTGTCTCAAAACCCGGTCAACAGCTACGGCGGGGGTGCTCAATACTCTCCCACAACCACGGCGCTTGCCGATGGCGGCTGGGTGGTGACTTGGTGGGGCGAAGGAACGGGAGATAGCGTCGGCATCTACCAGCAGCGCTATGCGGCCAATGGTGATACTATGGGGGCGCCTCAAAACCCGGTCAACAGCTATGGCGGGGGTACTCAAGGTATTCCAACAACCACGGCGCTTGCCGATGGCGGCTGGGTGGTCGCCTGGTTTGGCGAAGGGACGGGAGACAGCTACGGCATCTTCCAGCAGCACTATGCGGCCAATGGTGACACGATGGGGGTGTCTCAAGCCCCGGTTAACAGCTACGGCGGAGGTAATCAGTCCGCCCCCAAAATCACGGCGCTTGCCGATGGCGGCTGGGTGGTCACCTGGTGGGGCGAAGGAACGGGAGACAGCACCGGCATCTTCCAGCAGCGCTATGCTGCGGATGGCGACACCGTGGAGGGGGCTCAAACCCCGGTCAACAGCTACACCGCGGACGGTCAATACAATCCAGCAACCACGGCGCTTGCCGATGGCGGCTGGGTGGTCACCTGGGAAGGTTACGGGCCGGGTGATAGCGACTACGGCATCTTCCAGCAGCGCTATGCGGCGGATGGCGACACGGTGGGGACTGAAACCCTGGTCAACAGCTACACCGCGAATGGTCAAAAAAACTCCTCGGTAACGGCGCTTGCCGATGGTGGCTGGGTGGTGACCTGGGACGGCGAAGGGACGGGAGACAGCGACGGCATCTTTCAGCGGCATTTCGCACCCGACATTGATGGCTCGAACCATGCCGACACACTCACCGGCACAGGCTGGGGCGAATATCTGATCGGCTATGGCGGCAATGACCGGCTCGACGGCGGAGGCGGCAACGATGTGCTGGCCGGCGGCTTCGGCAATGACACCTATATCGTCAATTCTGCAGGCGATCAGGTTCAGGAATTGGCTGCCCAGGGCACGGACACTGTGCTCGCCTCAATCAGCTACACACTCACAGGATCGGTGGAAAACCTGACGCTATCCGGCAAGGCAGCACTCAATGGCACCGGCAATGCGCTTGCCAATCACATCACCGGCAATGTGGGCGCCAACACGCTCAGTGGTCTTGCCGGTGCTGATATCCTCACGGGCGGCAGGGGCAATGACACGCTTTATGGCGGAGCCGATGCAGACCATTTCGTCTTCAAGGCGGGCGACGGCGCCGACACGATCAAGGATTTCGACGCCAAGGATTCGGATCACGATGTCATCGATCTCAGTTCTGTTTCCGGGCTTACGGATTTCACCGACCTCAAGGCCCATCACATGGAACAGGCCGGTTCTTCCGTGGTGATCGACTTTACCGCCCATGATTCCATCACGCTGGAGGGCGTCAAGATCAAGGAATTGGTGGCGGCCGATTTCCTGCTTTGATCGCGGGGCAAGCTGGATACGCGAACATTTTATCAGTGACAGCCGAAGAGAGAAAATTACATGTGGAAATTTCCCCAAAGCCAGACGTTTACAAACGGCGACCAGATAGAACTCGGTGCAGGCGAAAACATCTGGGTAAGCAAATATGTCTTGTTAGCACACGAGGCCGCCGATGCGATTTCTGCAGATACAGCGAACCATACCGTGCTTATTGACGGCGCTGTCGCGTCCAATGGGACCGCAATTGCCATGTTAGGTTACTTTTCAAGCGGCAATGTAGTTTCGATTTCGGAGACCGGAATTGTAAGGGGTGCCGTCGGAGTTTACCAAG
Organism: Rhizobium sp. P2_G2; assembly: GCF_056403555.1. Classification (NCBI taxonomy): domain Bacteria; kingdom Pseudomonadati; phylum Pseudomonadota; class Alphaproteobacteria; order Hyphomicrobiales; family Rhizobiaceae; genus Rhizobium; species Rhizobium sp. P2_G2. Next base: position 6,049 of record NZ_JBFUFF010000170.1, on the reverse strand, counting down.
GCGGGATAAATTCTGAAACATCAATGATGGACAGATTATCGGTTCCGACGATGGAGTCGACCTTCTTGGTTTGGGTTCTTCAAGCGTATCGCATATTGAAAACTCGGGTTCGATAAGCGGCGGATACAATGGCGTTTTCAACGAACCCGATTTTGACACTGTTCAAAGCGTTATTCTGGAAAACTCAGGCACAATCACGGGGGGCGAAAAATCCTTTGCAGAAGGCAATGGCAGCGAGAGTGTTATAAATACAGGGAAAATGATCGGCGACATAAAATTCGACGCTGAATCAGATTTCTACGACGGTCGCAAGGGCTACATAGACGGGATTATCGATGGTGGCGCAGACGCTGACACGATCTTTGGCGGCAAGGAAGCAAACACAATTTATGGAGGAACCGGCAGTGACAGTATCTACGGCGGCGGCGGTGCGGATGAACTGACGGGCGGCGCCGACAACGACATATTTCTATTCGGGTCGGTGAAGGATTCGACAGTCGCATTGAAAGGCCAAGATACCATCACGGACTTTACCCACGGCGTGGACCTCCTGGAGATTCAGTCTATCGATTTCAATTCGAAGACGAAGGGGCTGCAACATCCTACTTTGATTGGATCTAAGCATTTCAGTCATACAGCAGGAGAGTTGAGGTTCGACCATACAGCCACAGATACTTACATCTATGCAGATATTGACGGAAACGCAAAAGCTGACTTTGAGATCCACCTAGATGGCGTCATAAATCTAGACGCCAATGATTTCTTTTTTTGAGATAAGCACACACCGGAGCGGTGAGTGTTTCACGGGCTTGGCATGCTAACCGCCCGCGCCAGTATCGCCTGGCCGCGATTTTGGAGCACTTGGAGCCATTCGAACGCGCAGGATCCATCGGGGGCCATTAGGAGAAGTCTGCAGCCAGTTGAAGCCCCGCTATCCACCATTTGGTGGATGCCAAAACAGATAGATTCGGTGATGATGGAAATTCGATCTGGTGAAGGCCAAGAGGGATCAAATGGCATCCGTTGTCATCTCTATTTCAGTTTGGAAAACTCCAGCTCACTACGCTTCAGTCATTGAGAGCTAGTTTACGCATGAATAAATGGCCGGAAGGGTCCTGAACCTTTCCCAATATATCCTGAATCTACAGAGGGTTTTCTATGGCTGATATTCCGGGAAACTTTACGACAACCGTTTCACTAAACATCGGTGACGAGTTGTTCAATAAGGTCGAGAAGGCAGGCGACAGCGATTGGATCAAGATCGACCTCGTGGCCGGGAAAACCTATTCATTCAATCTCGTCGCGGCTGCTTCCAATGGCGACGCGTCTTTCAATCCGCTGCTGTCGCTTTACAGTTCCGATGGCACGCTGATTGATTCCAACGACGACGTTGGCAAGGGCCTGATTGTCAATCCGCTGATCGGGAGCGACGATTTCGCCACCAACTCGTATTTGCATTTTACCGCCACGACGACGGGAACCTACTACCTCGCCGCGGCAGGCTCAGGCACTTCTATCGGCAATTATTTGCTGTCGGCCTACGCCGAAGACATTCCGAACAACCTGACGACGCCCGCGACCCTTGAAGTAGGCGGTTCGGTGACCGGTCAAGCAGATCCTGCGGCGAACGGCGCGAACCATGACGACGACTATTATTCGGTGAAGACCGTCGTCGGGCAATACTATACCGTCACGGTTTCCGGCAGCGGCGACGACCCGCTAAGTTCGACCTATGTCAAAGCGCTGACGAGCAGTGGCGCGGTCATCCAGGAAGCCGGCGACTGGGGAGTTGGCATAAGCCGGATCACCTTCAAGGCGCTCGATACCACGGCTCTGCTCAGCGTCGGAGAAGACATTGCCGGTTCAACTGGCCAATACACCGTCCAAATCGACAAGGCGTCGCCGCTCGATACGATCGAGTGGAATATCGTTTCGCCGAAAGACGTGAAGGTCTTTTTCGTCGGCGACGGTGCTGTCACAGGGCCACAGGGCGAGAGTTTCACCGCGCTGGGTTGGACCCAGGCCGAGATCGCTTCGGCGATGCAGGCCTATGGCAAGTATAGCGATGTCGCAGACGTCCATTTCACACAGGTCACGGACCCTTCCGAGGCCAATTTCTTCATGTTCAAGAGGCCTACGACGCCTTCTAACGGCGAGCTCGCCCATTGGGACATGGGCGGCGGCACCGCCGTCATCGATGGCAAGAGCTATACGATCGACGGATCGGGGGTGTTCGATGCCAGCGCGGCGGAATGGGGCAATCTGCAGGAGGGCGGCGACGGCTTCACGACGCTGCTTCACGAGATCGGCCATGGAATGGGTCTGGCGCATCCGTTCGACAATACTGGCGGCTCCGCCGTTTTGCCGGGTGTCATAGACCCCTTTGGCCAAATGGGCGACTACAGCCTGAACCAGAACGTCTATTCTATCATGGCGTACAACCGAGGCTTTGCTCAGGCCTATGGTGCAGTGAATGATCCGATCGACTACGGCGGCGCTGCTGGGCCGATGGCGCTCGACATCGCCGCAATCCAGCGCATGTACGGCGCCAATCCAAATCATAACGGCGGCAATGACACCTATGTCCTGCCAACCGCCAACGCGGTGGGTACCTTTTTTCAGGCAATTTGGGATACGGGCGGCAAGGACACGATCGTCCAGAATGGTTCGGATGCGGCCGTCATCGACCTCCGTCCCGCATCGCTGCAATACGATTCCATCGCCGGCGGCGGCATTTCCTATGTCGCGGGCATCCGTGGCGGATTCACGGTCGCCAACGGCGTCGAGATCGAGAATGCCGCAGGCGGTGCGGGCAATGACCACATCGTCGGCAGCGACAGCGTCAACACGCTGCACGGCAATGGCGGTACCGATTTTCTCGCCGGCCTTGGCGGCAATGACAAGGTTTACGGCGATGACGGCACCGATACGCTCTATGGCGACGGCATCCCGTCCATCGCCTCGGGTGTTGGTACGGGGATGGGCGCGGTCACAAAAGCCGCAGGCGCGGGCAACAACGATTATGGCACTGCGCTCGACATCACCGGTGATTTCGCGCTGACCGAGAATGCCAATATAGAGAATTCCACGACCGACCCACATGTCACCATCTCCGGCACTGCCGACAGCGGTGCGCGCGACTGGTACAAGCTGACCGTGGCCGCAGGATCGACAATCACGCTCGACGTAGACGGCATGTCTGGTGGCTCCAACGATAGCAACGTGCGGATATATGGCGCCGATCCGACCAGTTATCTGAGCCAATTCAATGACGGCTCCGTTTTGGATGGAGCAGGTGGTTCCGTGTCGTCAAAAGACAGCTTCGGCAGCTACACGACGGTCAGCGGCGGAACCTACTATATTCGCGTGAGCGATTGGATCAACGCAACCATGTCGGCCGGCACGACCTACACGTTGCAGGTCTCTGTATCCCCCGAGGCCGGCGGGATCGATGCCGGTGCCGGCAATGATACGCTCGATGGCGGTGGCGGTGCCGACAGCATGGTCGGCGGCGGCGGCAATGATACGTATATTGTCGACGATCCCGGCGACGTGGTCACCGAAGTCGCGGGCGGCGGCAAGGATACGGTCAAGAGCAGTATCGACTATACCCTCACCGACCAGGTCGAGAACCTGGTTTTGACCGGATCGGACGGCATCGGCGGCGCCGGCAATGGGCTGGACAACCGCATCACCGGCAATGCCGGCGCCAACAAGATTGAGGGCATGGACGGCAACGACAGCCTGACCGGCGGCGGGGGCACAGACCAGCTCTATGGCGAAAGCGGATCGGACACGTTCGTGTTCGACACCGGCGATAGCGGCAAGAGCCATGGTTCGGTCGATACGATCTTCGACTTCACCAAGAGCGACCATATCGACCTGACCGGCTGGGATGCCAATTCGAAGAAAGGCGGCGCGCAGGCTTTCGGCTTCATCGGTGCCGATGCCTTCAGCGGCCATGCCGGCGAACTTCATTATGTGAAGGGAAAATCCGACACCTGGATCGAGGGCGACACCAACGGCGACAAGAAAGCGGATTTCGTCATCCATCTCGATGATGCCTTGGCAATGAGGGCTGCATACTTCGATCTTTGAAATCTCTTGATCCATGGCCGTCGAGCGCTACAACTGCGTCATCGAGGTGCCCCCATGGAACCGATCAAGCTGTTGCATGACCGAATTCTAGAAAATGAAATCGTGAACGTCGATATCGGCTTTCACCGTATTCAAGATGACGAGCGAGTCGTTGCCGGCCTTGATGACGACGTCCTCTCCATGGCGAACAAGATCAGCTTTCACGTCATCGAAGTTCTTGACGGCTTTCCAGGCGGAAATGCCGATCTTGTCTATGCCGTTGACGAAATCGGCGATCGTATCGGTGCCGTAGCCGCTTGAGAAAACGAATGTGTCGCTGCCTTTGCCGCCGGCCAGAATGTCAGTCCCCAGGCCGCCATCGAGCAGATCCCTGCCATCGGCGCCGGAGATATTGTCTGCGCCGCTGCCTCCATAAAGTTCGTCACTGCCTCCCCTGCCGGCGATGATATCATCGCCGGAATGGCCGACCACGGTATCGGCGTTCTTGCTGGCGATGATGCCGTCATCGCCGGCGCTGCCGTTATACGTCCAGGCCTGGCTGTCGATAAAATTCTGAAGCCCGGTCGCCCCGGCATTGAGAATGTTATCGAAAACCGCAAGCGTCTGCATGCTCATGCCGGTGATTTCGACAACCGGATAGCCGTCGCTGCTGACGATGCGCAGGCCGGTGACCGTGCCCGTATAGCTCGAAATATACTCGCCGTCTTCGTAATGACCGGAAAAGCCGGTGCCGATCAATTCCAGATGCGTACCGATGACTCCAAAGGTTCCGTATCCCCAGGTGAAACTCGTGTCGCTTCCCCCAAACACATATTGGCCCGATCTCTGAGCGATCCCAGCGAAAAGTGCTTGCGGATCGCCAGGCGCATATTGGTTCCAAGTCGGCATCGGTTTTCTCCGTGATGAAGCAGCGCACTGCGACCAGAAGGACGATAGGATGAAGGTCAGCCTTGGTTCGAAGGAGAGCCGCCGCCTATACCTTCCGCGTGTGGGGCAGCCCTTCCAAAACTCAACTCACAGATGGAATGTGGTTGGTATTGCTGGGGACCAACGAGGAAGGCCGGAGGCAAAGACCAGTTTCGTGCCATTCGGCAAAAAGGACGGCTTGCCAAAACTCGTCCGTCTGCGGTCGAAGAGACGAGTGTGGTCGTTTCCATCTCGCGTCCTGTTGCTGAACTACACCGTCACCATAATCGAGGGTAGTCGCAGCGTCGTCCACCGTTCGGATGAGATCTGGTGCTTTTAAGGAGCCGGATCCGTGTCGAAAGATCGATGGGAGATCACTGCCCTGCTGCCTAGAACGTCAGGGACAGCGAACCGGCAAGCTTAATGAGATCGACCTGGCGTTTGCATCCGGTTTTCTCGAACACGCGCAGGAGATGGGTTTTGATGGTGCTGAGTGCCAGACCCAGGCGATCTGCGATTCGCGCCGGAGGCTCCCCAGCCGCGATCATTTCGAAAATCCGGGATTCGGCCGGAGTGAAGCCATAGAGCAAGGCAATTGCGTCGGTTGGCATCCAGGCTGCCGCCGCCGGCGCGATGAAAAGCGCCGCAGTCGGGTGCAATGCAAGGTTCTGATATGCGATCTCGCGCCGGAGCGGCATGACGTGGACCACCGCGGGCGTGCCGTCTTTCCGCATTGCCGGAATACCTACGCCGCGCGTTCCGGCGGTGGAGTCGCCAGCCGCAGCCTTGCGCACCGCGTCATCCAAAGCCGTGGTGGCGGCTTCGAGCGGAAGGGCAAGCCGACCAGCGTTCAGATAGAGTGGGTCCCTTGCCGCCAGCATCGTGTGGGCGGCGGCATTGGCGTGAATCAAGGCGTTGTTGTGATCGACAAAGGCTATTCCGACGGTAAAGTTTTCCAGTACCGACGCAAATGTCGCGGCTTCGATGGTCTTCAACTCCAGAACTTTGCTGATATTGACGGCGCGCCGTAGATGAGGCGCAAGGA
>NZ_JBFUFF010000169.1:0-8821 GCF_056403555.1 Rhizobium sp. P2_G2 | reverse complement strand
GCCCTGTTCGAGGCTTACGTTGTCGAGGCCGGAAGGGAGCGTTTTGCGAAACTTTCGGAGATCGATGCAGCCAACGGCGATGCCGAGGTGGTTCTGACCGAATTGGGCCAGGCCTTTCTCAGTCTGCTGCTTTCGCCCGCGGTGCTGGCGGTCAATCGGCTGGTCATTGCCGAGGCCCAGCGCTTCCCGGCAATCGGGCAGATCTTCTACGAGCGAGGACCTCGTCAGACAATCGACCGAATGGTCGTAGTGATGCAGGTGCTTTCCACTCGCGGCCTGATCGAAACAGAGAATATCCTCATGGCCGCCTTCACCTTCAAGGCAATGACGGAAACCGATCTCTACGAAAAATGCCTKTGGGGTCTGGAGGCTGYRCCAGGSGCGGATGCCATCATCGTGGCTGTCGAAGCGGCGGTTGCCGCCTTCATGGACCGCTACGGTACAGGTGCCAAAAAGGCCMTTTCCCGAAGCGCCAAAGCACCGCCGAGACTATAGGCGACYAGGTGATCGGTGAGGATACCGGSATGAACGACGTCGAGYTCGGTCRATGGGAACACCGGCGGATGCCTCGATAGCGGATCTTGCTGCGGCCATCGACGGCKCGCACGGGCTGATCGTCGCCACTCCGATTTTCAAGGCGTCGTTTTCGGGCMTCCTCAAGTCGCGCTCGATCTGCCGCCGCRATATGGCCTCGTCGGCAAGGGTCGTCCTGCCGATCGCCACCGGCGGCAACCTGGCGCACTTGCTGGCACTCGATTACGGTCKGCGGCCTGTGCTGCAATCGATAGGCGCACGCCATATCGTCCAGTCGCATTTCGTAAGCGAGGCGGAACTTCCTCTTGYTGGCGMGCGGATGGATTTCGATCTGCCGTGCTTCGAAGGGCTTCGTTCGGCACYGCGGAATTTCCGCTATTCGCRCACCGACGCGGTAGAGGYGAGCATGCTGGCCATCCCCGTCCCAGCCTTCTTGGCGSYCGCTGATCGGGGCAGACTATTTCTTTTCGGGCCTGAGCTTGCCAACCAGCATCCCCGCCGCGGGCGTCAAGGTCATGARCAGCCGTCGCTCGACGGCTTCAATGCCTTCCATCTCATTTSTCCTCCCCATCGCGGGATGSSTCACGCCGCCGACGGTCGGCTGGTGCGCGTGYTGGAGRAATTGACGCCGMCATTCCCGGCCTGTRCCTCTGTTRTCCAGGCCGTCGGCMGGTACCGGCGGCCTGCGAGCGTCKATCGATCTAGTCWGGGAAAARCGCTCTCAGACCGTTCAGCCGGCSAGTGCCTTKTCGAKGTCCTGAGCAATCACMGGRTCGGTCACYGGCATGTTCGGCGAATAGCGGCCGATCACCTKRCCGTCGCGCGAKACGAGGAATTTCTCGAAGTTCCACAGCACGTCTTCAGGYTTTTCCGGCCCAAGCCCCGAATCGACCATGCGCTTGCGGAAAGCTTCGGCGCCGSTCGCGTCCGGCCGCGCTTCGGTCAGTGCCTTGTAGAGCGGGTGCTGRTCATCGCCCTTGACRGACACTTTCGAGAACATCGGRAAGGTGAGGTCATAGGTGAGCGAGCAGAAGGCGGCGATCTCTTCCTCGGTGCCAGGCTCCTGTCCTTTGAAATTGTTGGCCGGGAAGCCGAGGATCTCCAGGCCGTCACCGTTCTTGGCACGATAGAGCGCCTCCAGCCCCTCATATTGCGGCGTCAGCCCGCATTTCGAGGCAACGTTGACAATCAGCAGTACCTTGCCGTCGTAATCTGCGAGCTGGGCCGGCGTGCCGTCGATGCGGGTCAGCGGAATGGATTGGATATCGGTCATGGGAGACTCCGGGTTGGTTCGTGGTCGGGTCCGTTTTTCAAATCAGGTCATTGTAAGGATCGAGCTTTTCGATCTCACGCGCGATACATCTGCGTGGCTCGCTTCGTACCATTGTGTCTGTCCTCCTCGTATTGAGCCTTTGCCCGATGATGCAGCGTCGCGGCGACGACGCCCGATAGGTCCATGATCTGGCCGCTCTCGGGCAAGCCGTTTCGGCCATCCGTTGTTTGGCAAATTCAGCGCAGCCATCGTCCCGGTCATGGCCGCCCATCTTTCATCCCTCAAGACCTGCTCCGCTCGACGATGACCCTGCGGCGAACCGCAATGAACTGCCAGCCTGTATGCGCCGCGATCAGCCCCCATATGCCCCGGGGCGCCTTCAGCATGACGGCGATGGCAACGATGCCAAGCAGCATGAGGTAAATTGGCCCGTAATCTGCAAGCGTCTCGCGCAGGACGAAAAACAGGATTGCACCGAGGATCGGCCCTTCGACGGTGCCGATGCCGCCAATGACCACGATAAAGATCATGAAAGCGGTCCAATCATTCGTACTATAGGCGGAATCCGGCGCGATCCGCAGTTTCTGGAGAAAGATGATGGCACCAACGAGGGCCGTGAAGGCACCGGTCGCGGCGTAGACGAAGAGCTTCATGCGGTAGGGGCTGACACCGAGGCTATTGGCGGCGATCTCGCTGTCGCGGACGGCCTTGAGGGCGAGCCCGAGTTTCGAGCGCAGGATTGCCACGACTGCGACAATCGAGCCTATCCCGACGCCGAGGCTCAGCCAGTAGAGGATGGCCTCGCGCATGAGGCGGTTCGCCGCAATCGAACTCAGAACCGAGACCGGCAGATTGGTGCCTGCACCGCCGCCCAATGACGTAAACTGGGACGAGGTCAGCAGAAAGACTTCGGCCGCGGCCCAGGTCCCGATGGCGAAATAGGCACCATGAAGCCGAAACAGAAGCGGCGCGAGCACCATCGCGGCAACGCCGCCGGCGGTGGCCGCGACGGGAAGCGCAAGAAGCGGCGGCATACCGGCAAGTAGTACGAGACCGAAAAGCACATAGGCGCCGAGCCCGACGAAAGCCTGCTGCCCGACGGAGGCTAGCCCCGCATAGCCGGCGAGCAAATTCCATGATGAGGCCAGCGCGAGATAGGTCATGAATTCGGCGATCAGCCGCAAGTCCGCACGCCCTGCCCACCACGGCGCTGCGGCCAGCAGGCAAGCTGCCACCGCAAAGACGACGGCCGCAACCATGCTGACCTTCGTCTCGCGCACGACGCGGAAAGCGGGCATAGCAGGGCTTGTCATCATTGCGCGATCCTCGGAAACAAACCACGCGGCCGAAAGGCAAGCACCAGGAAAAATACCAGATGGCCCGCAAGCACTTGCCAAGCAGGATTGATCTGTGCGCCGATGGTCTGGGCGACGCCCAACACGATGCCGCCGACGAGCGTGCCCCAAAGATTGCCGACGCCGCCGATGATGATCGCCTCGAAACCGTAGATCAATTTCGCAGACCCCGCCGCAGGGTCGAATTCGTGCGTATCGCCAGAAATACGCCGGCAATCGCCGTCACCGCCGCTGCGAGGGCGAAAGCCAGACCGTAGATGTGGCGATTGTTGATTCCCATCAGTCGCGCGATTTCGGGATTATCCGATGTGGCGCGGAAATCACGGCCAAGCGCGGTCCGATAGAAGATGAATTGCAGGATGGCGATCGCGATCACGGCAACCACGAAGGTGAGAAGTGGAAGCAGGCCGATGCTGATGCCGCCAATCGATACGTTCTGAGTTTCGAGCGCGCCTGCTGAAAGCCTGCGACTGTCGGCCGAGAAACCCGCCAGCAGACCGTTCTGTATCAACACCGAGAGGCCGAACGTCACAAGCAATGGCGGCAGGATGTCGCCGCCGAGCGTCGGATTGAGCACGGCACGCTGCACCATATAGCCGATGCCGAACATCAGCGGCACGGCGAGCACGAGCGAAGCAAGCGGCCCAAGACCTGTCGCATCGACAATCACCAGCGCCAGATAGGCGGACAGCACGATAAAATCACCGTGCGCGATGTTGACCAGGCGCATGACGCCGAAGATCAGCGAAAGCCCCGCCGCGAACAGCGCATAGAGGCCGCCGAGAAGAATGCCCTGGATGAATGCGTTGAGCCAATCCATTGCGCTCACGTCCCGAAATAGGCGGAAATGATATCCCCGCGGGAAAAATCCTCGGGACGTCCTGTCAGCGATATCCTGCCCTTCTGCAGGCAGACAACGGATCGCGCCACAGAGAGTGCACGGGCGATGTCCTGCTCGACGACAACCGCGGATACGCCACTGCCGATGATCTCGGGCAGCGCGTGGTAGATCGCCTTGATGACAACCGGCGCCAGACCGAGCGAGATTTCGTCGAGCAGGATGACGTCGGGGTTTCCCATGAGCGTGCGGCTGATCGCAACCATTTGCTGCTGGCCGCCCGATAGCATGGTCGCCAGCGACTTGCGTTTATCCCTCAAGATCGGGAACAGGCGGTAGACGCGCTCGATGTCCCAATCGCCGCCACGCCCTCGCACCCTGCCGATCAGCAAATTCTCCTCGACACTGAGCGATGGAAAGAGCTGGCGTCCTTCCGGCACGAGGCCGATGCCCCGGCGCACGATCTTGCTGGCATCGATGCCGCCGATCCGCTCCCCGCGATAGATCACCATGCCCGGCTCGCAGCGCAGAAGGCCGACAATGGTCTTGAGCAGGGTCGATTTGCCTGCCCCATTGGCACCGATCAGCGCCAGAGTCGAGCCGGGCATGAGATCGAAAGAGACGTCGAACAAAGCCTGAAAATCGCCATAGCGCGCACGGAGCCCGCGAATGCTGAGGACGGGTTCAGACATGGACGGCAGTCTCCCTGGGTTGCTCATCGACGCCGAGATAGATGTCCGCCACCTCCGAGCTGCGCATGACCGCCTCCGGCTTGCCGTCGGCGATCAGCCTGCCAAAATCGAGCACCACAATCCTGTCGACGACTGCCAGCAATGCGTGAATGACATGCTCGATCCAGACGATGGTCGTTCCCTGCGCCTTCACCCCTTCGATCGTATCGATAAGAGATTTGCATTCGGGCTCTGTCAGACCGCCCGCGATCTCGTCGAGCAGCAGCAGTTTCGGATGGGTCGCGAGCGAGCGCGCCAGTTCCAGCCGCTTTCGTTCGAGCAGCGTCAACGTCGACGCGTCGGCATTCGCCTTTTCAAGCAGCCCGGTGGTCTCAAGCGCCATGACGGCACGCTCCTCGGCCGTCCGGCCCGTATCGGCGGCGCCGAAGGACGCACCCACCAGGGCATTTTCGAAAACCGTCATCCCCAGGAAGGGATGCGGAATCTGGAAGGAGCGGGAAATGCCTGCCCTGCATCGCGCGCGGGCAGGCATATGGCTGACCTCTACGCCGCGGAAGGTGATCTTGCCGGCATTGGGCAGTACCGTGCCCGCGATCAGGTTGAAGAGCGTCGTCTTGCCGGCGCCATTCGGCCCGATGACGCCGACGGCTTCCCCCTCCCCGACGAAAAGGGAGACGTCATCGGCGACCTGCAGAAGGCCGTAGCGCTTGCTGACGCCGGAAAGTTCGAGGATCGGTTTTGCTGCAGCCATGTCGAGGTCATCTTCTGCTTTCACGCCGCCCGCCAGCCACGGGGCTCGTCCAGCACCCGCCGCCGGGGCGAACGGAGTGGGTTGCTGTCAGGCGATCGGATTGAGCTTGCTGGCGACGGGAATTTCCGGCGCCGATGTGTTGTCGCAGATCACCAGATCGAACTTTCCGCTGGTTTTGCGCCATTGGCCGGTGACGACAGGCGTCTTGCAGATATTCTTGATATCCGGATTGTCCCATTTGATATGGCCGACGATCGAGGCGTAATTCGTCGTCCGCACCGCGTTTATCACCGCTTCCGCTGAGGTATCGGCCGAACGCTTCAGCACGTCTACGGCCACCTCGAACAGAGCGTGTTTGAAACCGATCGGCTGGGTCCAAGGGCGGCCGGTCTTGGCGGTATAGTCATCGTTCATTTGCTTGGCGGACTGGCCGGTCAAACCTGACTTGAAGGGATGGTGCGGCGACCACCAGATCTCGGTCGAGAGCCCGTCACCCCTGTCGCCGAGCGATTCGACAACGGACGGAAAAAGTAGCGCCTTTGCTATCGTGACGATCTTGGGATGAAAATTCTGCTGTGCGCATTGCTGCCAGAACAAAGCGAAATCGGGTGGAGCTAGAACACCGCCGACGATCTCAACGCCCGCCTTCTGGAACTTKGAAATTTGCGCCGAATAGTCTTCGATGCCGGGTGTGAAGCGGCCGCCGTCGATGAACTTGAAGCCGTTGCGGGCACAAGTCTGCGGCAGGGCACCCGGATCGTCGGCATTGCCCCAGGCCGTGCCGTCGGCATCGTTGGGAAGCAGAGCGCCGACGATCTTGTTGGTTTCGATCGATGCCCAGAGGCTGTTATAGCTCTGGGTCGCATCCTCCAGCCCCCAGAAGAAATGGTAGGTCCATTCGAAACCGGTCTTGGGATTGCCGTTGCGGCCAAAGATGTAAGGCTGCCAAGGGCAATCGGCCGTGATGCATGGTACCCCATTTGCTTCCGCCTGATCCGCCACAGGATTGACGGTGGCGAAGGTCGAGGCGGCGAGCAGTAGATGCACTTCGTTGCGTAGGATCAGTTCCGAGGCGACTTCGGCGGCACGGTTGGGATTGGACTGGCTGTCGCGGTTGAGAATCTCCACCGCATAGGTCTGTCCACCAACGGTGATCCCGTCCTTCAATACCTCGCGTACGCCTGCCAGCACAAAATCGACCGGCTCGCCGAAGGCGGCGAGCGGGCCGGTCTGCGGTGCGACGTGCCCGATACGGATCGTCTCGGCGGCGTGCGCCGGGCCAAGACGCATCACCTCGGGCCAAAGCGCCACGGTCGCGGCCCCCATTGCCGTCTTCTTGAGAAAATCACGCCGGGTACCACCGGCTCCATCTGTTCTGGACATTGCTCTCCTCCCCGCAAATGGCGCGTGAGCGCCGCATCTCTTGCAAGGATAATGTTGGGATCAACGATCAATGTCAACGATATTATTATTTTTCGATAAATATGGAATCCATAATAGCTTAAGTTACCATTTTATGTCTAGCATCAAACACGCCGTCTCGGCATCAGCTTTCCAACAAGCATCCCAGCGGCGGGCGTAAGTGTCATGACCAGCCGGCGCTCGATGGCTTCGCTGCTGTCAGCGGCCCGGACAATGACGCTCATGCTCGCATTGATCGCCGCTTCGGGGCAGGATAGCGGCACGGAGATGCCGACAAGCCCGTGGTCGACCTCACCGCGGGTAATCGCATAGCCCTGCCGACGAATGCCAGCGAGTTCCGTTGCTATGTCGTCCAACGCTGCACCGATACCGTCCTCGTTCTTGAGAATCCTGCCGAGCTTGGCGCGGGGCAATTGCGCCAGGATCGCCTTGGAGGTCGCACCGCGCAACAGTGGCATCGGCCGGCCGCGTTCATAGCTGGTTGCAATATCTACCCCCGGCGTGCGGCCGTCGGCGACGCAGATCACTTGGTCACGGTAAAGCCGTGCCAACACGACGACATGGGGGATGGGGGCCGCGTCAAGGACATCCCGCAGAACGGGCTCGCCTTCGCGGATCAGCGGATCGCAAAGGCGCAGGCGTCGATCGAACTCGATGAAGGCGGCGCCCAGGCGATAATGTGCCTCGATCGAAGGATCGAGAAAACCCTGCCCCACCAATTCGCGAACCGTGCGGTAGACGGTGCTAGCCGGCACCCTCGCGGCATCCGCCATTTCCTGTATGGTCCAATCCGGCTTGCCTTCGTTGAATAGTCTCAAAATTTCGACAAACCGATCGAGCCCGGCCATCATTTTCCTCAAAATTACTGAATTCACGATAGGTAGAGAACTCAAATTGCCACTCGAGGTCACTATAAGTCAATCCGGAGGGACCGCTGCCAAAGGCTGATATTGATGCGCAAGTCGCATGCAATCACGACCGGCACTTTGCAGTTGGGGCATGACAATTTCTCACAGGCGCCCGATCCGGGTTTTGCCGACTTGCGAAACTATTGCTTGGAAGCCTGCGCTCTCGGTAGACAAGTCCACGAGATATCTTACGACCGCTGACCTAGGATGCGCCCAACATTGACTTCGATCCATTYGACCAATCGTTCGACATGCTCGGCGACTTCTTGGCCTAGAGGGGTGAGACTGTACTCGACATGTGGCGGCACGACGGGAAAGGAGTGGCGCTCGACAAATCCATCCTGTTCGAGAAGGTCCAGCGTTTGCGCCAGCATTCGTTCGCTGACGCCCGCGATCAAGCGCCTCAATTCGCTGAAGCGATGCGTGCCTGATCTCAGCGCCACAAGAATCAGAACGCCCCACTGGCTGGTAACGTGCCGGAGGATTGGCCGCGACGGGCATTCCGCCGAGAACAACCTGCCGCGGCTCATCACTTCTGCGAGCGGCACCTTCCCATGTTCAATCGTCATCGGCTTTCTCCATACTAACAAAAATGTATGTACTTCACAGATCGATAGCTTTGCAATAGTCAGAGACTGTCAATGGCTCCAATCAAATGAAGGCGGAGGGCTCGAATGACCGCGGATATCCAGGCCGCTTGTCTGCGCATTCCTTCTCGTTTGCAGTTCCCTTGATATCGCTGGCACGCACAGGTAAAGGCTTGGAACCTCAAGCCGTAACCGGAACGTCCCGCTTGCATCAGCCTTGGTGCAGGGATCGTTAAACGCGGTGTCGTAGATGCTGGGCCAGCCCGATAACTGGTCTCCGCCACGATGCCCTTCAAGCACAATGCCTCACGACGCCATCACATAGGCAAGATGAAATTCAAGGTGACGAACTGGCATGAGTACGAGGCAGGGCTTCGTCGACGCGGCAGCCTGACGCTTTGGATGACACCGGAAGCTTTGTCGTCCTGGCGGGCTCCGAAGCGCACGACACGCGGTGGCCA
>NZ_JBFUFF010000168.1:0-8937 GCF_056403555.1 Rhizobium sp. P2_G2 | reverse complement strand
ATGATCGGCATCTTCGGGAACATGCCGGCAGTACGCTGGCGGGCAGTCTATCAGTTCATGATGTTCGGCAGCTTCAATCTGTTCTGGACGACGGCACCGGTCATGCTGGCCGAGCGTTTCCATTTGAGCACGCAGGGCATCGGTCTCTTTGCGCTTGCCGGTGCCGGCGGCGCACTCTGCGCCCCGATTGCCGGCCGGCTTGCCGACCGCGGTCATAGTCGGTTGATGAGCGGCATTGCCATGATTTCACTTGCGCTGAGCTTTGCCGGCACGATCCCATCGGTGCATGCGCTCGCGCTCATCCCGCTTGTCGTCCTGGCGATCATCCTCGATGCGGCCGTGCAGATGAACCAGATCGTCAGCCAGCGGATCATCTTCTCTTCGCCCGCAGAATTGCGCGGCCGGGTAAACGCCATCTACATGACGTCCACCTTTGCCGGTGGCGCGAGCGGCGCCGTGGCCGGCACGCTCCTCTATCATCACGGCGGCTGGAATATCGCCGCCATTGCCGGCGCTCTGCTCGGCGTCATCCCATTCCTGCTATTCATGGCGGAACTGCGGATGACGAAGATGGCAAAATAGGAAGGTCTCCAATGGCGCGCATTTTCATCTCCGGATCGTCGACCGGGCTCGGCCTTATGGCAGGCCAATTGCTTCTCCAACAGGGGCATGACGTCGTCCTGCATGCCCGCAACGAGGCGCGGGCTCAGGATACACGAAAGGCGGCACCAGGCGTCACCGCCATCGTGATCGGCGATCTCTGGACCATCGAAGGCGCGCGCATCGTCGCCGAACAGGTCAATGCGCAAGGCAAGTTCGATGCGGTCATCCACAATGCGGCGATCGGCTACGAAGATGGCCACCGCCTGACGCCGAACGGCCTACCGCAAGTCTTCGCGATCAATGTGCTCTCGCCCTATATATTGACGGCGCTCATCGCCCGGCCGCAGCGGCTGGTCTATATGAGCTCCGGCATGCATCGCGGCGCCGACGCCCATTTCGACGACCTGTTGTGGGAAAAGCGGCCCTGGCGTGGTTCGCAGGCTTATGCGGAGAGCAAGCTCTATGACGCCATGCTGGCCTTCGCGATCGGCCGGCTCTGGAACCTGCCGTCCAACGCCGTCGATCCTGGCTGGGTGGCGACGCGCATGGGCGGCACCGGCGCCCCCGACGATCTCGAACAAGGTTTTCGCAGCCAGGCCTGGCTTGCCGCCGGCGACAGCCCGGCGGCTTTGGTCACAGGAAAATATTTCTTCCACATGCAGCAGCGCGAGCCGAACCGGCAGGCACTGGACATCGTGCTTCAGGACCGCCTGCTGGAAGCCTGCGCCCGCATTTCCGGCATCGACATGCCGATGTGATCATCCTGCTCGATGCCGAAAGTGCCGACATAGCTCGCCATGCGGCGGGCGGCGAGTTCGGGATTGTCGAGCACATTGGCTCTGTCGGCCAGCCGGAAGATGTCGGCATAGTGCAGCACGCCGCGCGCCGACTGCATGCCGGCCGGCAGGCTGAAATGGCTTTGATGGCCATTCAGCCAGGCGAGGAACACCACGCCCGCCTTGTAATATTGCGTCGGCGCTTCGAAGATCTTGCGCGACAGCGGCACGGTCGGCTCGATCACCGAACGGAATGTCTGCACGTCGCCCGCTGCCAATGATGCCAGCGCCTTTGACGCCTGCGGCGCAACGGCATCGAAAATGCCGAGCAGCGCGTGGCTGTAGCGGCTGCCGTCGCCTTCGATCAATTCGGCATAATTGAAATCGTCGCCGGTAAAGCAGAGCACGCCGTCCGGCAGGCGGTTGCGAAGCTGGACCTCTTTGGCATTGTCGAGCAGAGAGATCTTGATGCCTTCGACCTTGTCCTTGTTCTCTTCGATGATGCGAATGGCGCAATCGAGCGCGGGAGCGAATTCAGCGCTGCCCCAATAGCCGGCCAGCTGCGGATCGAACATGTCGCCGAGCCAATGCAGCACCACCTTGTCCTTGGCCTGGCTGAGAATGCGGCCATAGACCTTGGCATAGTCATCAGGCGACTTGGCAAGTTTCGCCAGCGCCCGGCTTGCCATCATGATCGCCCGGCCGCCATGTTTTTCCACGAATTCAATCTGTGTCTCATAGGCCGCGATCACATCGTCCAGCGATTTCGCGTCGGCCGGCGCAAGATGATCGGTGCCGGCGCCGCAGGCGAGATCGGCGCCCGCGATGGTGCGGGATTCGGCGAGGGAGCGGGAGATCAGTTCCTGCGCCCCGGTCCAGTTGAGACCCAGGCCGCGCTGTGCCGTATCCATCGCCTCGGCGATACGGAAGCCGAGGCTCCAGAGATGATGGCGGAACGCCATGGTCGCGTCCCAATCGACGGCCGGCTTGTTCCAGGGATCGAGATCGCGCAACGGATCGGAGACGACATGGGCGGCGGCATAGGCGATGCGATTGAATTTCGGGGGCGCGGCTGGCCGTGCGGTGGGATGGCCCATCAGGAGGTAAGCCTCGACCGAGCCGTCGGCCTTCGGAAGTCTGAGCGAAAGTGTCATGGGTGCCTCCCTGAGTTCGGTGGGAGCAATAATTTAGATCGTTCCAAATTTCAAGCGAAATTTTGGCGATGGATATTGACGCGGACGAACAAGCGCGCAGCGGCGGAGCCAAGAGGAGAGCGATCGTCTTATAAATAATTGAAAATACTAAATTTATCGCGTTGTTCAGCATTCTTTTGTTTAAGGATGTGCGGGCGTATTCGCTGCGAAGCAACTTCAAAATCCAACTTTAACAAATCTTTCCGCTTGACATTTTTGGATCGTTCCAATTAAAACGCCATCGACAGCGGGCATCAGACCCGCGGAGGAAATCAGTCTATGGCCAGGGACAAGGTGACAGTTGTCGAGATCGCGCACGCCGCCGGCGTGTCGAAGTCGACCGTCTCGCTCGTCCTGCAAGGCTCGCCACTGGTCAACGAAATGACTCGCGCCAAGGTCAACCAAGTCATCCGCGAATTGGGCTATGTCTATAACCGCGGTGCGGCCAATCTGCGCCAGTCGAACGCCAAGTCGAAGATCATCGGCATCGTCGTCAACGATCTCACCAACTCCTTCTTTGCCGAACTGGCTGTTGGCGTCGACATGGTCGTCCAGTCGGCCGGCTATGTGCAGTTCCTTTCCAATTCCGGCGAAAGCATTGATCGTCAGCGCGAGGTGATCGCCTCGATGCGCGAGCACGGCATTTCCGGCCTGATCGTCTCGCCGGCGCGCGGTACTGAAGCCGCCGACCTGAAGCCATTGGTCGCCGCGGGCATTCCGGTCGTCGTCGTCGTCCGCAATGTGCCCGGCGCGAAAGTCTCGTCACTGATGTCGGACAACCATGCCGGCGCCTTTGCCTCTGTCGAACATCTGGCCGGTCTCGGGCATCGCCGTATCGCCTTCCTTGGCGGTTTTCCGGACACGACAGTGTTCGCCGAGCGGATGGAAGGTTATCGCGATGCGCTCGCCAAGGCGGGCCTCGGCGTCGATGAAAGCCTGATCGTCGGCTCCGCCCCGTCGCGCGCCGGCGGCGTCGATGCCGTGACCCGTGCGATGCTGCTGCCCAATCCGCCGACCGCGGCCATGTGCTTCAATGATGCGGTGGCCTTCGGCGTCTGCGATGGGCTGAGGGCGAAGCGGCTGGAACCGGGCGTGGATTTTGCCGTCATCGGCTTCGACGACGTGATCGAGGCCAAGACGGCGGTGCCGGCGCTGACCACTGTATCGGTCGACCCGCAGGGCATGGGCCGCCGCGCCGCGCAATTGCTGCTCAAGCAGATCAGCGCCGGCAAGGCCGAACCGGAGGCGCTGACGGGCTCCGTACGGTTGGTCGTGCGCGAGTCAAGTATGGGCGGCTTGAATGAGGGAAGGAAACGGGCATGACGCGCTGGGGTCTGATCGGGGCGAGCACGATCGCTCATGAATGGGTGATCGGCGCCATCCGCGCCACCGGCGGCGAGATCGTCTCGGTGATGAGCACCAATGCCGAGCGCGGCGCGAAATATGCGGCCGACCACGGCATTGCCAAATCGGTCACCAGCCTTTCGGACCTCGTCGACGATCCCCAGGTCGACGCCGTCTATATTTCAACGACCAATGAATTGCATCGCGACCAGACGCTCGCTGCCGCCAAGGCCGGCAAGCATATCCTCTGCGAGAAGCCGCTGGCGATGTCGCTCCCCGACGCCAAAGCCATGGTCAAGGCGGCAAAGGATGCCGGCGTCGTGCTCGCCACCAACCATCATTTGCGCAATGCTGCCAGCCATCGCGCCATGCGCGATACCATCGCCGCCGGCAAGATCGGCAAGCCGCTGTCGGCGCGTGTTTTCCATGCCGTCTACCTGCCGCCACACCTGCAAGGCTGGCGGCTCGACCGGCCGGAAGCCGGCGGTGGAGTCATCCTCGACATCACCGTGCATGATACCGATACGCTGCGCTTCGTCCTCGGCGACGATCCGGTCGAAGCGATCGCCTTCAGCCAGCGTGGCGGCATGGGCAAGGAAGGGCTGGAGGATGCGGTTATGGGCGTCATGCGCTTCAAATCCGGCGTCATCGCCCAGTTCCACGACGGCTTCACCACCAAGTTTGCCGAAACCGGCTTCGAGGTACATGGCACCGAGGGCTCGCTGATTGCGCGCAACGTCATGACGCAGAAGCCCATTGGCACCGTCACCCTGCGCAATGCCGAGGGCGAGCAGGACCTGCCGCTCGATGGCCGCAACCTCTACGAAACCGCGCTGGAAGCCTTCCACAGTGCCATCGCTGGCAAGGGCAAGCCCTCGGCAACAGGCGAGGATGGCGTCTGGTCGCTCGCGGCTGGCCTTGCCGTGGTCGAAGCCGCCAAGACCGGCCATGCCGTGAAAATCGAACCCGGACTTTGAGACCCGAGAGAATGAGCAAGCACATCACCCTTGAACAAGCAGCCGGACTGATCCCGGACGGAGCCGTCATCTCCGTATCGTCGTCGAGCGGGCTCGGCTGCCCGGATGCAATGCTGAAAGCGATCGGCGAACGCTTCGATTCCTGCGGCCATCCGAAGGACATCACCACGCTGCATCCGATCGCCGCCGGTGACATGAGCGGCATCAAGGGTGTCGATTACATTGCGAAAAAGGGGCTTTTGAAGAAAATCCTCGGCGGTTCCTATCCCTCCGGCCCGTCGACGGCCGAGCCGCCTTTGATCTGGCAGATGATCACCGGCAACGAAATTCCCGCCTACAATATACCCTCGGGCATCATGTTCGACATGCATCGCGAGGCCGCGGCCAAGCGTCCGGGCGTGATCACCAAGATCGGCATGGACACGTTTGTCGATCCGTCGCGCCATGGCTGCGCCATGAATGACAAGGCTGCTGCCGAGCCGATCGTCAGAAAGATCGAGTTCGACGGCCAGGACTGGCTCTATTTCCCGGTGATCGTGCCACAAGTAGCGATCATCCGCGCCACCACGGCCGACGAACGCGGCAACCTGACCTACGAGCATGAAGGCGCCTATCTCGGCGGCCTCGACCAGGCGCTTGCCGCCCGCAACAATGGCGGTATCGTCATTGCCCAGGTCAAGCGCATCACCAAGGAAGGCTCGCTCAAGCCGCATGATGTGCGCGTGCCGGGGATGCTGGTCGATTATGTCGTGGTCGATCCCGACCAGAAGCAGACGACGCAGACGCTCTACGATCCCGCCATATCAGGCGAAATCTTCCGCCCGCTCGACACGTTCCGGGTGCCGGAATTCAACATCCAGAAGGTCATCGCCCGGCGCGTGGCGCAGGAATTGCAGGCCGGAAGCTGCGTCAATCTCGGCTTCGGCATTTCGGCCAATGTGCCGCGCATCCTGATGGAAGAGGGCCTGCACGGCGCGGTCACCTGGGTGATCGAGCAGGGTGCGGTCGGCGGCGTGCCGCTCCTGGACTTCGCCTTCGGCTGCGCCTCGAATGCCGATGCCTATATGCCGTCGCCCTATCAGTTCACCTATTTCCAGGGCGCCGGCTTCGACGCGTCGCTGCTCTCCTTCCTCGAAATCGGCCGCGACGGCTCGGTCAATGTCTCGAAGCTCTCGTTCCGGCCGCATGTGACCGCCGGCGCCGGCGGCTTTGTCGACATTACGGCGCGGGCGAAAAAGATCGTCTTCTCCGGCATGTTCAATGCCGGCGCCAAGCTCGCCATAGACGCTGGCAAACTGGTGATCGAAAAGGAAGGCAAGCTTAGGAAATTGGTCAACGAGGTCGAGCACGTCACCTTCTCCGGCAAACGCGCCGTCGAGCAGGGCCAGGACATCACCTATGTCACCGAGCGCTGTGTGATGAAGCTGACGCCGGAAGGCATCGTGTTGACCGAGATCGCACCGGGCGTTGACTTGCAGACGGCCGTTCTCGACCAGGCGGAATTCCCGCTGATCGTGTCTGACAATCTTAGGGTTATGGATGCCGCGCTTTTCGCAGAGGATCTGATCGGTCTTTCCCTGCCAACAAAGCCGATCCGCACGCTGGAGGCGGCCCATGTCTGAGAAGACGGTTCGCATCGAAATCGACGGCCCCGTGGCAGTGATGACCGTTTCGCGACCCGAGCGGCTGAACGCGCTCGACATCGGTATGCTGAAAGCGTTGGGCGCCGCATGCGATGAAGTCGAGGCTAATCTCGATATCCGCGTGGCGATCATCACAGGCGAAGGCAAAGCCTTTTCGGCCGGCGGTGACATCAAGGCTTGGGGCGGCATGCCGCCCCAAGAGTTTGGGCATGGCTGGGTGCGCCTCGGCCATCGCGTCTTCGAACGGCTCGCAGGCCTGCGCATGCCGGTGATCGCGGCGCTCAATGGTCACGCACTAGGCGGCGGGCTAGAACTGGCCGGCTGTGCCGATATCCGCATCGCGGAAAGCCAGATCAGGATCGGCCTGCCGGAAACCGGCCTTGGCATGGTGCCCGGCTGGTCTGGCACGCAGCGTCTGGTGCACCGCTTCGGCGCCCAGATCGTCCGCCGCATGGCGCTGGGCGGCGAGATGTTTTCCGCCGAAGAGGGCAGGGCGAACGGCCTTGTCGATGCCGTGGTCGAGACCGGGACATCGCTCGCCGCCGCCAAGGATTATGCGGCGCGTGTCGCCACTCGTGGCCCGGCGGCGCTCGAAATCGCAAAACTCATGATCGCGGTGGCCAATGACGAGGACAATGGTTCCGGCGTCGAGGCGCTCGGCTCCATGCTGGTCTCCAAGACCGGCGACCTCAAGGAAGGCGTTGCCGCCTTCATCGGCAAACGCACCGCGACCTTCAAGGGAGAATGGTAATGACCATCCAGATCCGTCCGCAGACATTGAACAACCTGGCCGTTCGCGACTTCAACATGCTGATCGACGGCAAATGGACAGCCGGCAGCGAGGGCAAGACGATCGACCGCGTGGCGCCGAGCCACGGCGTGCTGGTCAGTCGCTACCAGGCAGCCACCAAGGCCGACACCGAGCGCGCCATCCAGGCAGCACGCAAAGCCTTTGACGACGGCCGCTGGTCGAATCTGACGGCCGGACAGCGCTCCAACATGCTGCTGAAGGCCGCCGACCTGATCGAGAAGCGCATTGACGAACTGGCTTTCCTCGATGCAATCGAGGCAGGCAAGCCGATCAGCCAGTGCCGCGGCGAAATGGCCGGCGCCGTCGATATCTGGCGCTATGCCGCGACGCTCGCCCGTAATCTCTACGGCGAGAGCTACAACAATCTTGGCGAAGGCACGATGGGTGTCGTGCTGCGCGAGCCGATCGGCGTCATCTCGATCATCACGCCGTGGAATTTCCCCTTCCTGATCGTCAGCCAGAAACTGCCCTTCGCGCTCGCCGCCGGCTGCACGGCGGTGGTGAAGCCCTCCGAGCTTACTTCGGGCTCGACCCTGGTGCTTGGCGAAATCCTCGCTGAGGCCGGTGTGCCGGATGGCGTCGTCAATATCCTCGTCGGCACCGGCCCGGACGTCGGCGCGATCATGACCAGCCATCCCGACGTCGACATGATCTCCTTCACCGGCTCGACGGGCGTCGGTCGCCTCACCATGGCAAGTGCTGCCCAGCACCTCAAGAAAGTGTCGCTGGAACTCGGTGGCAAGAATCCGCAGATCGTTTTTCCGGACGCCAATCTCGACGAATTCATCGATGCCGCCGTGTTCGGCGCCTATTTCAATGCCGGCGAATGCTGCAATGCCGGTTCACGGTTGATCCTGCACAAGGATATCGCCAAGGATGTCACGGCCCGCATCGCTGAACTCTCAACCAAGGTCAAGGTCGGCGACCCGCTCGATCCGTCGACCCAGGTGGGCGCGATCATCACGCCGCAGCATCTGAGCAAGATCGCGAACTATGTTGCCGGTGCATCCGAAGGCGGCGCCACGATCGCGGCCGGCGGCGGCACACTCGACCTCGGCATGGGGCAGTATATGGCCCCGACCATTCTGTCCGGCGTCACCAAGGACATGGCGGTTGCCCGCGAGGAAGTCTTCGGGCCGGTGCTGTCGGTGCTGACCTTCGAAACCACTGAGGAGGCGATCCAGATTGCCAACTCCGTCGATTACGGCCTCTCCGCCGGCATCTGGAGCAACAGCTTCGACACCTGCATGACCATCGGCCGCAAGGTCCGCGCCGGCACGATCTGGATGAACACCTTCATGGACGGCACGCCGGAACTGCCTTTCGGCGGCTTCCGCCAGTCGGGTCTCGGCCGCGAATTGGGCAAGCATGCGGTGGAGGATTATACCGAGACCAAGACGCTCAACATGCATATCGGCAAGCGCACCGGCTGGTGGATGGCACGGTAACGAGGGTTTGTTGGAGAGGCTCGTGGGAGAAAGGAGGGAGGACATGGCTGCTGATCTGTCAGGTGAGACCGTCGTTGAGACCCTTTCGAGCGCTCCCGTGCCTGCGCCCACCCCCCTCTGCCCTGCCGGGCATCTCCCCCCC